>NZ_JBPTTK010000020.1:0-75807 GCF_053290175.1 Enterobacter sp. 186315
GCACGTTCACACGTATTGTGGTGACAGAGAAGCAAGGAACGTGAGGTGAACGGAATGACCACAACAGCCGTATGTTTCCCCTCACCCCAGCCCTCTCCCAAAGGGAGAGGGAGTAAAATGCGCCACCCGGCAAAATCACACGCCGAACCCTGCCTTTTGCAGGATCGTTTTCGCCTCCGCCGATACGAGATACTCCGCCAGCGCCTTTCCCCATGGCGTGAGCACCGCGCACCCGTACTCCGCGTGCGGATTATACGGCGCGGGGATATCAATTACCGTCAGCCCTGCTATCTCGCGCAGTTTGGCGGCGTAACTCGCATAGCCGATAAACAGATCCGCCTTCCCGTAAAGAATAACCCATTCCGCCGCCAGGCTGCCCGGCGGAATGGGTGCCGGAACGCGCCCGCCCACCAGCGCCTGCGCCCGTTTCCTCACCGCCTCGCCTGCCTCACCCATGCGGGTGAACAGTGTCTGGGCGTAATCCCCGGAAGGATCCGCCCCGGCGGTGGAGGTCGCGATACGCAGATCTTCGCGCGTCAGCAGCGTAAACCAGTCATCGCCGTCGTGCAGCCGATCGCTGCGCACGGTGAGGCAGAGCCTGTTGCTGGCAAAAGGCACCACCGATAACGCCTTACCGGCAGTCAGCAACGCGTGAGGATGCGCGAGATTCGCCGAGGCAAACAGATCGCACGGCTCGCCCGCTTCAATACGTTCCCGTAACAGCCCGGCCGGGCCGAACTGCGTTTCGACAGATTCCGGGAAGTGCACCATCAGCTCGCCCCATACCGCTCGCAGGCTACCCGCCGCCAGCGCGCGCATCAGTCGATACCCTGATACGTCGTGCGGTAGAAGCGCTGATACCAGTCGTTTGCCACCTTGCGCACGTCCACGTCTTTAAACTTCTCTGGATAGAGCTTTTTCGCCATCCACAGTTCGCCAATGCCCATCGCCTCCGGCATCGGGTAGCCCCAGGCTTTGGCGTAGTCCGGCATCAGGTAAACGCGCTGGTTTTTCACCGCGTCGATGGTCTGCCACTGGGCGCCCGTTTTAATCTCGTTGACCACTGACGGATAGCGATCCTGCACGAAGATCGCCTGCGGATCCCAGGCGATCACCTGCTCCATCGCCACGGTTTTAAAGCCCTTAATGGTCGCCGCCGCCACGTTAACCGCTCCGGCGTGGGCCATCATCAGCCCGGTATATTTGCCGGAGCCGTAGGTGGTGAGTTCCGGGTTGGCCATATAAGCGCGAACACGTTTCTCCGGCGGGATATCTTTCAGGCGATCGCTGACCATCCTGCGCCCGCGATCGGTAGCCTCGATCAGCGCCTTCGCTTCAGGCTGTTTATTGACGATCTCGCCAATCAGATGAATTCCCTCGCGCAGCCCCCGGTCGTAAGCCTGCTCTTCGTCCGCCATCGTCGGGTTCATTTTGGCTTTTTCACCGGGCGCATCGTGGCGAAGTGAAATGGCGATGACCGGAATACCGAGGCTGCTAATCTTGTCGATCATCTCCTGCGGCGCGTAGTTGGTGACAAACACCACCTGCGGCTTCAGCGCCACCAGCTTTTCCGGGTCAACGTGGGTCAGATCCCCCAGCGTCGCTTTCTGGTTCAGTTCTGGCGCCAGGCGCGCGTAGCCTTCGCCGAGCTGCTGTTTCCAGTTCGCCATGACGCCGACGATTTTGTCGGTGGCGTTCATCTGCACCAGCAGGTTCAGGGTTTGATGCTGAAGCACCACTACGCGATCAACCTCATCAGGGATCGTGACGGTGCGGCCAATCTGGTCGGTTATCTGGCGGGATGCCTGAGATGATAACGGGAGTAAAATCAGTACGCTAAACGCGACTGCCTGCCAAAAGCGCTGTTTCATAATGCCCTCACATTTTCGTTATGCAATGGATTATACAGCGATCTGACAGGCGAGTCGTGGTGTGCTTTAGGGGTAGGTTTCAGTGCAGCCCCGCTGCTGCACTGAAAAACGGCGAGGACAATGCTCTCTTAGAAAATATATTTAACCCCGGTGGTTAACATCACATTGTTATTTTCAATGCCGCTTCGTTTGGCAGCCGACAGATGGATATTCTGATCGTAATTATTTAACTGCGTGTCGCCTTTTTTATTTGTCGTTCTGCTCCAGACCCCTTCCATAAAGAGCTTTGTATTCGGCGTAATGTAATATCCAACGTTGCCTGACAGGGCGTAGAAATTCTGGTTATGCACGTCGGCAGTATAGGTTGTCGTTTTCAGGTAATGTTCGTCATTATCGGAAGAGTGAACCCATCCACTGTATTTAAACGCGCCGTCGATTTCGTAATTTTCATAGCGATAACGTCCGGTCAGGCCAATATATGGCGTGCGGTAGCGCTGCTTATAGCCAATCACGGCCACGCCATCGCTGAAGCTGCCCGTGGTTGCGCCATTGTCGTAGCGGAAGGTGCCCCCTTTGGCGGTAAAGCTGTAGCGGCTTTCCTGATATCCGGCCATCACGCCAACGCGCCAGTCCGGCTCGTTCACTATCCAGCCTGTCACATTCAGATCGTATTCGTTGGCAAAGTTAAGCCGCGTATCGGGATGATGGCTGTAATGGCTTAAGGCATTATTGTCCTTATTCAGCCAGTCATAGTCGTTCATCTCGCCGCCTTTACCCGCAAGCGTCGTCCAGCCGGATGCGCCAAGCGTGACCCACTCGATCGGCTCCCACTCCAGACGGCCTTTAACGATGGCCGCGTTGCTGTATTTCCAGTCCAGCTGGCTTATTTTTTCCTTGCCGCCGGTGCTATACACACGCTCTTTCGTTTCACCGCTAAGCGCCCCGAGGCTGGCGCTGGCGGAGAATTTTTCAGGTGAAAACCAGGTGCTCGCCTCTTCAGCGCTGACAAAACCGGCAGCCGACAGCGCCAGAAGACCGGTTAATGCCTTAAATTGATATGACCTTATTTGATGCATTTATTAGCCTGCAAAGATAGATATTAATGCTGTGGGTCAGCATTGCTGATTTCGCAGGATAATAATTGATGAAGGAGAGATAAAATAGCGCAAAGAGGGTATGACGAATCTTAAAATACGCGTGCAGAGATAAACAGGGCGGCAATAGCAGCCGCCACCCTGTTTACAGTATTAATATTTAATGTCGCGGGCTTCCTGGCGGCCGTCCTGCTTGCTCTGGCGCTTATCCTGACGGCAGTCCTGGTTACTTTTATCGTTGCTTACCACACACTGGCGCTTGTCCTGGCGCGCATCCTGGCGGGTATCCTGACGCGTATCGCGCGCCTGTCGGCGCTGCTGTGCCTGCTCCGTTGCCTGTGCAGTAGTGGCACCCGCCAGCGTTGCCAGCAGCATTGCTGCCAGCGCCCATTTAGATTTCACGTTCATGTTCATGTCCTGAAAAATACAACCGGGTTAATTATCCCTTTATTCTGGAGTTTTTTGGTTTAAGAACACAACCAATCAGCTGTCCAATAAAGGATAGCGGTTATTTTTGATAAACGCCCCAGCGGTCATTACCCTCTGCGATTTAACCTAAGAGTGCAAATATGGAAATTCAGGCTTTTCCGGGTATTCGCCAGCTAATTAGCTGGGTCGTAAATAATGAGTCGGCTATCGTTCAGGGACTCTTTAATATCATCGGAGCGTTAATTATTTTTTACTTCGGTGTACTTATCGCCCGTTTCGCCAGTTCGGGTTTTCGAAAAATACTGCTCAGTCGCAACGTGGATACCACCATCACGCAGTTTTGCAGCGCGCTGTTACGCTATGCCCTGCTGGCGTTTGCGCTTATTGCCGCGCTGGGGCGCATCGGCGTGGAAACCTCTTCGATTATCGCGGTGATCGGCGCGGCGGGCCTGGCCATTGGTCTGGCATTGCAAAGCTCCCTCTCCAACTTCGCGGCAGGGGTGATGCTGGTGACGCTGCGCCCTATCCGGGCCGGTGAATATGCAAGCGTCGGCGCGGTGGCGGGCACGATTGAAGAGGTGCATATTTTCTCCACAACGCTGCGCACCGTTGATAACAAAGTCGTGGTGATCCCTAACGGCAAAATTATCTCCGGGGAAATTATTAACTATTCACGCCAGCATCATCGCCGCGTCGATATTACCGTCGGGGTTGCCTATAACACGTCCATTGAACACGTTAAGGACGTCATCAAAACGGTGGTGTTGCTGGATCCGCGCATTATTCACAGCAAAGGCGATACCATCCGGCTGAATGAATTTGCCCCCTCGTCGCTGAATTTTGTGGTCCGCGTCTGGACGGAAAATAAAAACTACTGGGACGTCTATTTCGATTTGATGGAGAACATTAAAAATGCGCTCGATGCTAATCATATTCAAATGCCCTACCCGCAGATGGATATTCATCTGAACGATATTCGCCAGCACGTCGGCACACAGGAAATGGCTCACTGATGGAGATGATTAAACCCCAGCGCGATTTGCCTCAAACGCTGTTTAGCACCCTTATCTTTATGACGCTGCTGGTCTGCGCCCTGTGGCTGCTGCACCCGTTTTTGCTCAGCATCGTCTGGGCGGGGCTGATTGTGACGGCCACATGGCCCCTGTTTATGCTGGTGACGCGGAAACTTAAGGGCCGCAAAGGCATGGCGATTGCGGTCATGATGCTGTTCCTGACGGTGATTTTCCTGCTGCCGATGGTGTTCAGCGCGGCCATGCTTTCTCTGTCGATGGAGCACCTGCTGCAATGGTTGATGCACATGGATAAAGGGCATCTTCCGGCCTTCGATTTTCTGCTAAACATCCCGCACGTTGGCGAGAGGTTACACGACCAGTGGCAGCAGTTCATCGTCGCCCACGCCGATAATGTCTTCGCGACGCTGAAGCCGTGGATCCTGAAGGGCGCCATGATGCTGATTAAAGAGCTGGGCCAGTTTGGATCGCTGTTTATCAACGGGATCTTAATGCTGCTGGGCTGCCTGATGTTCTATCTGCACGGCAAGACCATCGCCGCCGGACTGCACCTGTTTGCGTTTCGTATCGCACGGGAGCGCGGCGCGCTGGCCATTACCCTTGCCGGAAAAACGGTGCAGACGGTGGCAATGGGCGTGGTGCTGACCGCCGTGATCCAGGCCGCCGTCGCAGGCTTGGGGCTGTTTGTCTGCCAGATACCCTCTTCCGCACTGCTCACCGGGATTATTTTCATGCTGTGCCTGATGCAGCTTGGGCCGACGATCGTGATGGTGCCTGCGGCGGTGTGGCTGCTTTACACCGGCTACCACTGGACCGGCGGGCTGCTGCTGATCTGGTCATTTGTGGCGGGCTCGCTGGACAACATTCTCAAGCCGATGCTGATTAAGCGCGGGGCGGATACGTCGCTGCTGCTGATTATGGCGGGCGTCATCGGCGGGATGCTGACCTGGGGGATGACAGGACTGATGATTGGCCCCGTTCTTCTGGCGGTTTCCTGGAAATTACTCGCCGCCTGGGTGAGCGACACGACGTCAGCCTCCACGTTTAACGCACAAACGCTGTGATAAAAGCGCACGATATTTCTGTCGGGTAAGGCTCGTTTCTTGCCCGACATTTCTGACCCCTCTTTTTTCAACAGCATATTTACATCGCTTAACAAACTGGCAAGAATCATTCTTATTTCCCGCACCGGAACGGATGCATGAAGACAGAGCGACAGCACAAGATCGTAGCGCTGTTAAGCGACAGCGGCTGGCTGACCACCGACGCGCTGGCGGCGCAGCTTGGGGTGAGCAAAGAGACTATCCGCCGGGATCTGGGGTTTCTACAGCAGCAGGGGAAGATCCTGCGCCATCACGGCCGGGCGCGCCTGATCCACCCGGGCGGCGACGGCGGCGAGCCGTTCGGCTCACGCCTGAAAAGCCACTATGCGGTTAAGGCCGATATCGCCCGCCACGCGCTGGCCTGGATAAGCGAAGGGATGACCATCGCGCTGGACGCCAGCTCCACGTGTTTCCATCTGGCGCGGCAGCTGCCAGACCTGTCTCTCACCGTCTTTACCAACAGCCTGCCCATCTGCCATGAGATGGCAAAGCGCGAGAAAATCACGCTGATCTGCGCCGGCGGCACGCTGGATCGCAAATACCGCTGCTACGTCAATCCGGCGCTGGTGACGCAGCTAAAATCCCTGGAGATCGACCTGTTTATCTTTTCCTGCGAGGGGGTGGACGAGCAGGGGATAATCTGGGATCCGGTGGCCCACAACGCCGCCTATAAAGCCCAGCTGTTAAGCCGGGCGAACCAGTCCCTGCTGCTTATCGATAAGAGTAAATTCCAGCGCGCCAGCGAGGTGAAAGTCGGGCTGATCTCTCAGGTGACCCACGTGATTCAGGGCGATAACCCTTCCAGACGTTAATAAAGGCCGCACGGGGCGGCCATTAGAGGCGTGAGGATTAGGCGGAAAGCCGGAATTTTTGTACCGAGCGCTGAAGCTCCTCGGTCTGGCGCTCCAGCGCCGAGGCGGCGGCGGAAACCTGCTCCACCAGCGAGGCGTTTTGCTGGGTCACGCCGTCCATCTGGGTGATGGCGATCCCGACCTGAGAAATGCCCTTGCTTTGCTCCTCAGAGGCGGACGCAATCTGCTTCATGATGGTGGTCACTTCGGTCACGTCGCGCAGGATCGCCTCCATCGTCGTGCCGGTGTCGTTAACCAGCTGCGCCCCCTGCTCCACGCGGCTGACGGAATCGGCGATCAGCCCTTCGATCTCTTTGGCGGCATTCGCGCTGCGGCTTGCCAGGTTACGCACCTCGCCCGCTACCACGGCAAACCCGCGCCCCTGCTCGCCCGCACGCGCCGCTTCTACGGCGGCGTTCAGCGCCAGAATGTTGGTCTGAAACGCGATGCTGTTGATCACGTTGGTGATCTCCGCAATCTTGCGCGAGCTGTCGGAAATACCGCTCATGGTGGTGACTACGTCGTCCACCAGCGAGCCGCCGCGGCTGGCGGTGGTGGAGGCGATATCGGCCAGCTCGCTAGCCTGACGCGCGCTTTCGGCGTTCAGCTTCACGGTGGCGGTAAGCTGTTCCATGCTGGCGGCAGTTTCTTCCAGCGCCGCCGCCTGCTCTTCGGTGCGGGAGGAGAGGTCGTTGTTACCGCTGGAGATTTCGGTCGCGCCGCGCCAGATGTTCTCGCTGCCGGAACGAATGGTGCTAACCGCTTCACGCAGGCTGTCCTGCATGGCGCTCAGCAGCGGAACGAGCTGTCCCACGCAGTTGCGGCCAAAGGGTTCAATCGGCTGGCTGAGATCGCCCTGGGCAATCTGGCGGAACTGATGACGAATTCGATCCAGCGGTTTCACCAGCATCGCCACCAGGTAGCGGTCGGTGAAGAGCAGGATCAGCAGGCCAATAATGGTGGCGGTGACGATCACCGTGCGGGTCATGCTGGTCAGGCCGTCGACCACCACGCGGGTGCTGTCGAGCGACGTCGCGGCAGCGTTGTTGAACTGCTCGGCGGCCGCGCCGAACGCGCGACTCAGCGGTGGCGTAACGTTATTCGCCTGCTGGCGATAGCCGTCCAGAGAGCCCTGCTGCGCCTGCTGCATTTGCGGCGTGACGCCCTGGTCGAGCAGCGCCTGCCAGGTGCCAATCACCTGTGCGGAGACCTTCTCGTCCATCGGGCCGGGAGAGAGAGATTTCATCTGCTCCAGCTTTTTGCCCATGTTGTCCAGCGCCTGCTGCGCAGAGGCCAGATCCGGCGTACCGCCAGCGGCTTTAGCCTCCATGGCGCGGCTCAGGCGGGTGACAAAGCGGAAGTACTGATCGTTGCCCTGGCTCAGCACCGTCATCTGCTGCACCAGCTGCCGGTCGACCTCGTTACCGTCCGATACTTTCGACAGCGACCAGGTGCTGTAAAGGCCAACGCCTGCCCACATCAAACAAAAGATCCCCAAAATCGCCAGCATGACGAAGCGGATCGTGAAATTACGAAGCATCTGCATAAGGTGTTTTCCTTGCCGTGAGGGTAAATTCGCCCAGAGGCGAGTCTTACCCTCGTTATCGGCAGACGCTGCGGAAAATCTAACCTTTTGTGATTATTTTCGAGGAGAAATATTCATGATTTCAGGTACTTTTCAAACCAGCTTAACGTTCGCTTCCAGGCAAGCTCCGCGGCGGGTTCATCGTACCGGGGGGTGGAATCGTTGTGAAATCCGTGGTTTACCCCCGGATAGATGTACGCTTCGTACACCTTATTATTCAATTTAAGCGCTGCTTCATAGGTGGGCCAGCCCTCATTAATATTTTTATCCAGTTCGGCGTAATGCAGCAGGATCGGCGCTTTTATCTTCGGTACGTCGGCAGCGGCGGGCTGGCGTCCGTAAAAGGGTACGGCGCAGTCCAGCTCCGGGTAGGCCACCGCCGCGGCGTTCGAGACGCCTCCGCCATAGCAAAATCCGGTGATGCCCACTTTGCCGGTGGCCTCCGGGTGCGCTTTCATAAACTCGACGGCGGCGAAGAAGTCGTTCATCAGCTTTGTCGGGTCGACCTTCTGCTGTAGCACCTTCCCCTCTTCGTCATTTCCCGGATAACCGCCCACCGAGCTTAAGCCGTCCGGCGCCAGGGCGATGTACCCGGCTTTTGCCACGCGCCTCGCAACGTCTTCGATATAGGGATTCAGCCCCCGGTTTTCGTGTACCACCACCACGGCAGGCACCTTGCCGCTGGCTTTGGCCGGTTTTACCAGATAGCCCCGCACCTCGCCGTGACCGTTGGGCGACGGGTAGTGGATGTATTCAGGAAGAATATCGGGATCGGTGAATTTGACCTGCTCCGCCAGCGCGTAGTTGGGCTTGAGCATATTGAAGAGCGCCAGCGCCGTGACGCCGCCAACCGCATAGCGCGCGGCCAGGTTGAGGAACTCACGCTTGCTGATTTTACCGTGGGCGTAATAGTCGTAGTAATCGAGCAATTCTTGCGGAAAATCTTTGGCGGTCAGGCGCGTCATCGCATATCTCCAGGAATTGTGATTTGATAAGCATAGAATGAAAACGCTGTTTCGAAAATTCATCGATAAGAAAGGAGACATCATGTCCTGGCAACCCTACCCTGGCCGCTATGAAAGTATGCAGTACCGCTACTGCGGAAAAAGCGGCCTGCGCCTGCCCGCCCTGTCGCTGGGGCTGTGGCACAGTTTTGGTCACGTACAGGCGCTCGATTCCCAGCGCGCGCTGCTGCGTAAAGCCTTCGATCTCGGTATTACCCATTTCGATCTCGCTAACAACTACGGCCCGCCGCCGGGCAGTGCAGAAGAAAACTTTGGCCGTCTGCTGCGGGACGATTTGGCCGCCCACCGCGATGAGCTGATTATCTCCACCAAAGCGGGCTACGACATGTGGCCTGGGCCTTATGGATCGGGCGGCTCCCGCAAGTACCTGCTCGCGAGCCTCGACCAGAGCCTGAAACGCATGGGGCTGGAGTATGTGGATATTTTCTATTCTCACCGGGTGGATGAAAACACGCCGATGGAGGAGACCGCTTCCGCGCTGGCGCACGCCGTGCAAAGCGGTAAGGCGCTGTACGTCGGGATTTCGTCGTACTCGACGGAGCGCACGCAGAAAATGGCTGAGCTGCTGGCCGAATGGAAAATCCCGCTGCTGATCCATCAGCCCTCCTACAACCTGCTAAACCGCTGGGTGGATAAAACCGGGCTGTTGGATACGCTCGCCGCCAACGGCACGGGCTGTATCGCCTTCACCCCGCTGGCGCAGGGTCTGCTGACCGGAAAATACCTGAACGGGATCCCGGAGGGGTCGCGGATGCAGCGCGAGGGCAAAAAAGTGCGCGGCCTGACGGAGAAAATGCTGACGGATGCCAACCTGAACAGCCTGCAACTGCTGAACAAAATGGCCCACGCGCGCGGGCAGACGATGGCGCAGATGGCGCTAAGCTGGCTGCTGAAAGACGATCGCGTGACGTCGGTACTGATTGGCGCAAGCCGCCCGGAACAGCTGGAGGAGAACGTACAGGCGCTGAATAACCTACGTTTTACGGATGAAGAGCTGAAGCAGATTGACCAGCACGTTGCGGATGGCGAGCTGAATTTGTGGCAGGCGTCGTCGGATAAGTAGTTCTATCCGTTCCCCTCACCCTAACCCTCTCCCCAAGGGAGAGGGAACTGCTCGGTGCGACCTTTCTCCCTTGGGGTAAGGTGTAGTACTTTACTTCTTACTGATCTTATCCAGATACCCCATCACAAACGCCGACAGCACAAACGTCAGGTGAATAATCACATACCACATCAGCTTATTATCCGGCACGTTCTTGGCGTCCATAAACACGCGCAGCAGGTGAATGGATGAAATGGCCACAATCGACGCTGCCACTTTATTCTTCAGCGACGACGCATCCATTTTACCCAGCCAGTTCAGCTTCTCTTTATGTTCGGAAATATTCAGCTGCGACACAAAATTCTCGTAGCCGGAGAACATCACCATCACCAGCAGCCCGCCGACCAGGGTCATATCCACCAGCGACAGCAGCACCAGAATCAAATCGGCTTCTGCGATAGAAAAAATACTGGGCAGAACGTGCAGGATTTCCTGGAAGAATTTAATGGCCAGCGCGATCAGCGCCAGAGAAAGCCCAAAATAGACGGGTGCCAGTATCCAGCGAGAGGCGTACATTGCGTTTTCAAAGAAGCGTTCCATAGTGTCCTGTCTGCAAACGAAACCAGCGCGCAGTATATCGCAACGGCGCTGACTGTTTGCAAGAGCAAAACTTTAAAACCCTATACGTCGTCAGGATTAACGTCGGGGCGGGCATATTCAGGCCAAACCAGCACCACCAGCTCCGGATAGGCTTCCAGGCTAAACTCACGGAAACACTGGCGCAGGTTTAACACATCTAAATCCGAGTACGACACTTTCTCGCCATTGAGACAGCGCTTCTTGATGTTGTCATAATATTTATACACCGCGGAATTGAGGTCGCTGCAACGGCGCTGCGCTTCAAATAATCCCGGCGTGTCATTAATTTGCGCCATCTTCATCCGCTTAATAGTGGCATGAAGGAAGTCGATATATTCATGGTTAACTCGCCAGTACCAAACCGGGGTGACGGAGTTCATTAAAACGGAGAAATGATCTTCCCCCTCCTCTTTTGTCATCGGCTCAGGCTGTGGTGATTCACCGGCGTGTTTTGACTCTTTGGTTTTATTGAACTCTTGCATCAATAAAAGCACGCCAGCGGTCAGTAATAGTAATGTAATGACCGTGAAAAAAATGCTGTTCATGGGTAGGCTCCATTTTTTTTGATTTTAAAATTGCCTCATGTTATTGTCAACGAATCTCACGCCTTTTCCAACCCCACCCTGTTGAAATTAAAGGAAATTAAAAAATGCTGCCTGACAATCTTGTCCCGGCTAAATACCACATTACGCCTGCGGAACAGCAACCGGTGGAAGCAGAAAAAGAGGCGAATTTCACTCAGGGAAAAAGAAAACTCTCCGATTTCGAAGCAGACATATTAATTGGTGTTTCCCGAACAGGGAAGTCCCGTAATATGGTGCTGGAAGAGCACGATCGCCATATTAAAGATCGCCTGTTCCGCGCGGTTAAAATTGAAGCCTTTGTTCATCTGCTTAACGATCTTCAGGCCGAAGGCGAAATAGATGCCCAAAAACTCAGCCAAATAATTTCCGATAAAACCAAAGAAATAAACGAAGCGGGCAATGAAATTTGGCTTAATTTAATTACCCGAGAGAAAAACAACCCTATTTTTTATCAGCTGGGGGATGATTAGCGTGAAAGTTAACAACGATAACAACGTTTATTTGACTTTAGATGACAAAAAAAGTGACGAGTTTATCTTAAAGCAAAATCTCGACGCCTTAAAAAACACAAAGAATGTGGAGATGTCGCGTATTACCCAAGATCTGGTGTCAATACCCGCCACGCTGGTGCGCCTGAAATGGCAGAACCGTCGCGAGATTTATGCCTTGCAGGTAAAAGAAGAAATTTATGGCGCTGTCATTAACGACATTATTGAGCAACGCCCGGAGCTGAAAGAAAAAATTCTTGGCCGCCTCGAAGCGAACTATCAATATCTGCTCGCGAGAGAAACCGCCACCCTGCGTCTGACCCGCAAATTATCTGACGGCGACTACCGCACGTCGAACGTCACACGCGTCGCGCTGGACGAAGACGCGCTGGCACCGGGTATTAATACCGCCACCGAATCACACGACTAATCCCTTCTACTGAATGCCCTGCCGTCGTCACATCCAATAATGACGTTGATCGTCATCACGATTTAATGATTTCAGGATTATCCTGAATTTGCCCCAGCCCCGGTAATAGTCACTACCCTTAGTAGTGAACTCAACAACAAGGAGCTTCTCATGGCAAATGACCAGACGAAAATTCAGGATCCCACCACGCAGTACTACACCGGTGAATACCCTAAGCAGAAGCAACCCGCCCCTGGCGTACAGGCCAAAATGACGCCAGTGCCTGACTGTGGCGAGAAGAGCTACAAGGGCAGTGGACGACTCCAGGATCGTAAGGCGCTGGTGACAGGGGGCGATTCCGGTATCGGACGCGCTGCCGCCATTGCTTACGCGCGTGAAGGTGCTGACGTAGCTATTAACTATCTGCCCGCCGAGGAAGAAGATGCGCAGCAGGTAAAACAGCTGATTGAAGAGGCCGGGCGCAAAGCGGTGCTGATCCCCGGCGATTTGAGCGACGAATCCTTTGCCCGCTCGCTGGTGCATAAGGCGCACGAGGCCCTGGGTGGGCTGGACGTGCTGGCGCTGGTAGCCGGTAAACAGACGGCGGTGGAGAAGATTGCCGATCTGACAACCGAGCAGTTTAAGCAAACCTACGCGGTGAACGTGCTGGCGCTATTCTACATCACCCAGGAGGCGATCCCGCTGCTGCCGGCCGGTTCGAGCATCGTGACGACCTCGTCGATTCAGGCGTATCAGCCGAGTCCACACCTGTTGGACTATGCGTCCACCAAGGCGGCCATTCTCAACTACAGCCGCGGGCTGGCGAAACAGGTGGCGGAAAAAGGCATTCGCGTGAACGTGGTCGCGCCGGGTCCAATCTGGACGGCGCTGCAAATCTCCGGCGGTCAGACGCAGGATAAAATCCCGCAGTTTGGTCAGCAGACGCCGATGAAGCGCGCGGGCCAGCCGGCAGAGCTGGCACCGGTGTACGTCTATCTGGCGAGCCAGGAATCAAGCTACGTGACGGCAGAGGTGCACGGCGTGTGCGGTGGGGAACATCTGGCGTAATACTCAGATAGCGTTGCACGGACAACTCCCTCTCCTTTTGGGAGAGGGAATAAGCATTAAAAAAGGCAACTTACGTTGCCTTTTCTTTTATTTCGCTGCGGCTTTCTCTTCACCGACCAGCCCAATCTTCAGGTAACCCGCCTGATGTAGCGTGTCCATTACCCTCATCATGGTCTCGTAATCCACGGTTTTATCCGCGCGGAAGAAGACGGTGGTGTCTTTCTTGCCGCCCGTCAGCGTGTCCAGCGCCGGGATAACCGAGTCGTCGGTCACCGGATCGTTGCCGAGGAACATCGATTTATCGGCCTTCACCGACAGATAAATCGGTTTCTCAGGGCGCGGCTGCGGCTGGCTGGAAGAGGCCGGCAGGTTCACCTTCACGTCAACCGTCGCCAGCGGCGCAGCCACCATGAAGATAATCAGCAGAACCAGCATAACGTCGATAAACGGCGTCACGTTGATTTCATGCATTTCGCCGTTATCGTCCAGGTTTTCGTTAAGACGCATTGCCATAAGATCAACCTACGCGCAGTTTAGACGCAGCGTGAACCGGTTTAGCGGAGCTGGCGTTCAGATCCAAATCGCGGCTTTGCAGCAGCAGAACCTGCGCCGCAACGTCACCGAGTGTAGCTTTGTAGCTGCCAATCATACGCGCGAAGATGTTGTAGATAACCACCGCAGGAATCGCCGCAACCAGACCGATGGCCGTTGCCAGCAGCGCTTCTGCGATACCCGGCGCAACGACGGCCAGGTTAGTGGTTTGGGTCTGGGCGATGCCGATGAAGCTGTTCATGATGCCCCAGACGGTACCAAACAGACCAACGAACGGGGAAATGGCGCCGATGGTAGCCAGATAACCGTTACCGCGGCCCATGTAACGACCTACGGCCGCCACGCGGCGCTCCAGGCGGAAGCCGGTACGCTCTTTAATGCCGTCGTTATCGTCACTGCCTGCGGAGAGTTCCAGCTCGTTCTGAGCTTCGTTCACTAAAAGGGTGGTCAGGCTTTTCGCGTGGAAAGAGGAGGTCATGTCAGACGCCTGCTCCAGAGAGCGGGCTTCAGCCAGCTGCTTCTGTTCGCGCTTGAGGCGACGCTTTTGCGAAATAAGCTCAGCGCTCTTGCTGAAGAAAATAGCCCAGGTGACAACGGAGGCCAGGATCAGGCCGATCATCACAATCTTAACCACGATGTCAGCATGATGATACATGCCCCAGACGGAGAGATCCGTCTGCATCAAATTATTACCCACTCTGTATCTCCAGGACGCAAATCACAAAATCTGAGCATAATAATATCAAAACATCGTCGAATTGATAGTAGTTCTCATTAGTATTTACATATTGCCGCAAAATCGTTTCATTTTCCTTGCGCTTAAACAGGAAAAATTTTCTGAGCGCCAATTCTAGAAAATTTTGTGCTTATTCGAACAGCAGAGAAGCACACATTTTTACTTTCATGGTAGTCTGGACGTCCAGACGTATAAAAACAGGGTTGGCGAACATGACGAAGAAGCATCTTGATACCACGCTGGTACAGGCCGGACGCAGCAAAAAATATACTCAGGGCTCGGTGAACAGCGTGATCCAGCGGGCCTCCTCACTGGTATTTGATACCCTGGAGGAGAAAAAAATTGCCACGCGCAACCGCGCCAAAGGCGGGCTGTTTTACGGTCGTCGCGGCACCCTAACCCATTTCTCGCTCCAGGAAGCCATGTGCGAACTGGAAGGCGGCGCAGGCTGCGCCCTGTTCCCCTGTGGCGCGGCGGCCGTCGCCAATACCATTCTGGCGTTCGTGGAACAGGGTGACCACATCCTGATGACCAACACCGCCTACGAGCCGAGCCAGGATTTCTGCACCAAAATCCTCAGCAAGCTCGGCGTGACCACCGGATGGTTCGATCCGACGATCGGCGAAGGCATCGCAGAGCTGATCCAGCCCAATACCCGCATCGTGTTCCTGGAATCACCGGGGTCGATCACCATGGAAGTTCACGACGTCCCGGCGATCGTCAGGGCGGTTCGCAGCAAAGCGCCGGACGCCATTATCATGATCGACAATACCTGGGCGGCGGGCGTGCTGTTTAAGGCGCTGGAATTTGACATCGATATCTCGATTCAGGCGGCGACCAAATACCTGATTGGGCACTCCGACGGCATGATTGGCACGGCGGTGTCGAACGCCCGCTGCTGGGATCAGCTGCGTGAAAATGCCTACCTGATGGGGCAGATGGTGGACGCGGATACCGCCTACATGACCAGCCGAGGCATTCGCACGCTGGGCCTGCGCCTGCGTCAGCATCATGAAAGCAGCCTGAAAGTCGCCGAATGGCTGGCGCAGCATCCGCAGGTTGAGCGCGTGAACCACCCTGCGCTGCCGGGCAGCGTTGGGCATGAATTCTGGCAACGTGACTTTACGGGCAGCAGCGGCCTGTTCTCATTTGTGCTGAAAAAACGGCTGAGCAACGACGAGCTCGCCACCTATCTGGATAATTTTACCCTCTTTAGCATGGCCTACTCATGGGGCGGTTTTGAGTCGCTGATTTTGCCGAATCAGCCGGAGCAAATCGCGGCGCTGCGCCCCGGCGGCGAGGTGGACTTCAGCGGCACCTTAATTCGTTTGCACATTGGTTTAGAAGATGTTGACGATTTACTTGCCGATTTAGCGGCAGGGTTTGAACGTATCGTGTAGAGTGCTGGCTGAAGTGTACGCCTGGACGGTTTTGTGAACATTTTTACACGAAAAGTCTGCATGACTTGCGCCCGCGATCAACCCCGTCGGGCCAGTCAGGGTGTACAATAGCGCTCTATCCGTTGTTCCACAGGAAAGTCCATGGCTGTTATTCAAGATATTATTTCGGCACTCTGGCATCACGATTTTGCCGCGCTGGCGGACCCGCACGTTGTGGGGATTGTTTACCTCGTGATGTTTGCGACCCTGTTTCTGGAAAATGGATTACTGCCCGCCTCGTTTCTTCCCGGCGACAGCCTGCTGTTGTTGGCCGGTGCGTTAATCGGCAAAGGGGTGATGGACTTCACGCCGACCATGGTCATTCTGACCTCCGCCGCCAGCCTCGGCTGCTGGTTAAGCTATTTGCAGGGTCGCTGGCTCGGCAACACGCGCGTGGTGAAAGGCTGGCTGGCCCAGCTCCCGCATAAATACCACCAGCGTGCGACCTGCATGTTTGACCGCCACGGCCTACTCGCGCTGCTTGCCGGGCGTTTTCTGGCCTTTGTCCGCACGCTACTGCCAACCATGGCGGGCATCTCTGGCCTGTCGAATCGCCGTTTCCAGTTCTTTAACTGGCTGAGCGCGCTGCTGTGGGTGGGCGTAGTGACCTCGCTCGGCTATGCGCTGAACATGATCCCGTTTGTGAAACGTCATGAAGATCAGGTGATGACTTTCCTGATGATCCTACCAATTTTCCTGCTGGTTGCCGGACTGGTGGGGACAATTGCGGTAGTGATTAAGAAGAAGTATTGCAGCGCGTGATCCCCTCACCCTGACCCTCTCCCCCAGGGAGAGGGAACTGTTCCAGCGACTCCAGTACCTGCAAATGGCACCCTGGTCCGGCTGTAAATCGCCGAAGCGTTTCCGCAATGCCGGGGCGAGGCGCATGGACGCGCCGAGAGGGCATAGCCTGCATGGATGCAGGCTGGTGCCCGACCCGATAGCATGAAGGAATAAGCTGAGGGCCACCGCGAAGCGGCGATTTTCTTGCCGGGAGCCCGGGTGGTCAGGGAGGCGGCGGTGAGCCTCCCTGACACGTTCACACGTATTGTGGTGACAGAGAAGCAAGGAACCTAAGGTGAACGGAATAACCACCACAGCCGTATGTTCCCCTCACCCTGACCCTCTCCCACAGGGAGAGGGAAAAACTCTAAACTCCCTGCATTGTTCTGATACGTGACGCATCTTCCCCCGGCGTCACGCCAAAGTAGCGCTTAAACTCCCGACTGAACTGCGACGCGCTTTCATACCCGACCCGCATTGCCGCCGCGCTGGCCTTCATGCCGTCGTGGATCATCAGCATCCGCGCTTTGTGCAGGCGGTACGTTTTCAGATATTGCAGCGGCGAGGTGCTGGTCACGGATTTAAAATTATGGTGAAACGCCGACACGCTCATGTTGGCCTCCGCCGCCAGCTGGTCGACGCTGAGGTTTTCCGTGTACTGGCTCTCAATGCGTTTCAAAACGCGGCTAATCAGGCTGAAATGGGTCTGACGGCTCACCAGCGCCAGCAGCGCCCCGCCCCCCGGCCCGAGCAGCACGTGATAGAGAATTTCGCGGATAATCTGCTTGCCGAGAATGCGCGCGTCCAGCGGCCGTTCCATCACGTCCAGCAGACGCTCAATCGCACAGAGGATTTCATCGGACAAGGTCGCGGAGTTAATCCCGCTTGCCGCCATCGACGGCTGGAAGAGTTCGTCTTCGCCGATGTCCATTAGCAGCTCCTGCAACTGGAGAATATCCACGTTCAGGCGAATACCCGCCAGCGGCACCGCCTCCGTCGCGAAGGTTTCACATTCGAAGGGTAAAGGTACCGTCAGCAGCAGATATTCATTGGTGTCGTAACGAAACACGCGCTCGTTGATATACCCAATTTTATGCCCGGAAAAGAGAAACACGATGCCCGGCTGGTACATCACCGGGGTGCGGGTTCCCGGCTGCGTGCCGTAGAGCAGGCGGATATCAGGCAGCATCTCGCTTAGGCTATTTTCTTTTACTTTCAGCCTGTTAATTTGCGAGGTGAGCTGAAGGCAAATCTCTTCACGGTTCATTTTAACTTACTCCGGGTACGGTTTCCGACCTTCACAGTGTGCGCAGTTTCTCTCGATTTCTCCAGCGCTCTGTAGAAATGGGCAAGACATCGGCAGGAATGTGCATTGAGAGGATAGCGCCGGATGGCCACAATGTGCAGCATCAGGTAGCCATCTGCGCCACCACGGTTTTTCACCCACATAAGGGAACGAGCAATGAACAACTTTAATCTCCACACCCCAACCCGCATTCTGTTTGGTAAAGGCGCTATCGCCGACCTGCGCGATCAGATCCCGGCGGACGCTCGCGTGCTGATCACCTACGGTGGCGGCAGCGTGAAAAAAACCGGCGTGCTGGATCAGGTCTACAGCGCTCTGGAAGGTCTGAACGTGCGTGAGTTCGGCGGCATTGAGCCTAACCCATCCTATGAAACGCTGATGAACGCGGTGAAAATTGCCCGCGACGAGAAGATCACCTTCCTGCTGGCCGTAGGCGGCGGTTCGGTTCTCGACGGCACCAAATTTATCGCCGCCGCCGCGCATTATCCGGACGGCATCGATCCGTGGCATATCCTGGAAACCCGCGGCAGCGACGTGAAAAGCGCGATCCCGATGGGCTCCGTGCTGACGCTGCCCGCGACCGGCTCTGAATCCAACAAAGGCGCGGTGATCTCCCGTAAAACCACCGGCGACAAACAGGCCTTTATGAACGAACACGTTCAGCCCGTCTTTGCGATCCTGGATCCGGTTTACACCTACACCCTGCCCGCGCGCCAGGTGGCGAACGGCGTGGTGGATGCCTTTGTTCACACCGTTGAGCAGTACGTTACCTATCCGGTTGACGGCAAAATTCAGGATCGTTTTGCAGAAGGCATTCTGCTGACGCTGGTGGAAGATGGCCCGAAAGCGCTGAAAGAGCCAGAAAACTACGACGTGCGCGCCAACGTGATGTGGGCGGCAACCCAGGCGCTGAACGGCCTGATCGGTGCCGGCGTGCCGCAGGACTGGGCGACCCACATGCTGGGCCACGAGCTGACGGCAATGCACGGCCTGGATCACGCCCAGACGCTGGCGGTGGTTCTGCCTGCGCTGTGGAACGAAAAACGCGACACCAAGCGCGCCAAGCTGCTGCAATACGCCGAGCGCGTATGGAACATCACAGAAGGCTCTGACGACGCGCGTATCGATGCGGCCATCGAAGCAACCCGCGGCTTCTTTGAGTCTCTCGGCGTGCCAACCCGCCTCTCCGGCTATGGCCTGGACGGCAGCTCTATCCCTGCCCTGCTGGCAAAACTGGAAGAGCACGGCATGACCCAACTGGGCGAGCACGGCGACATCACGCTGGACGTGAGCCGTCGCATCTATGAAGCGGCACGCTAAGCGTTTTTAGTCACCCGCCTTTCGTTTTTTGACATTTCGTCCAGACTTAATGCACACCCCATCGCCGGGGCTCCCTCCGGCGATGAGCAATTGAAGGAGGAAAAATGGCAAACCAAACCGTAATCAAGCTTCAGGACGGCAACGTGATGCCCCAGCTGGGGCTGGGCGTATGGAAAGCCGGTAACGACGAGGTCGTATCCGCCATTCATAAAGCACTGGAAGTCGGCTATCGCTCGATTGATACCGCGGCCGCCTACAAAAATGAAGAGGGCGTGGGTAAAGCACTCGCCAGCGCGGGCGTTTCCCGCGACGACCTGTTCATTACCACCAAACTGTGGAACGACGATCAGAAACGCCCGCAGGAGGCCCTGCAAGAGAGTCTGGACAAGCTTCAGCTCGATTTCGTCGATCTCTATCTGATCCACTGGCCGGTTCCGGCTATCGACCACTACGTTGAAGCCTGGAAAGGGTTGATCGCATTGCAGGAAGCCGGGCTGGTAAAAAGCATCGGCGTCTGTAATTTCCAGGTCCACCATCTGCAACGTCTGATTGACGAAACGGGCGTGGCGCCGGTGATTAACCAGATTGAGCTGCACCCGCTGATGCAGCAGCGCCAGCTTCACAGCTGGAACGCCACGCACAAGATCCAGACCGAATCCTGGAGCCCGCTGGCGCAGGGCGGCGATGGCGTTTTCAATCAGAAAATCATCCGCGATCTCGCCGATAAGTACGGCAAAACCCCGGCGCAGATTGTCATTCGCTGGCATCTGGACAGCGGCCTGGTGGTGATCCCGAAATCGGTCACCCCGGCGCGTATCGCCGAGAATTTCGACGTCTGGGACTTCCGCCTGGACAAAGACGAGCTCGGTGAGATTGCGAAGCTGGATCAGGGCAAGCGTTTGGGGCCGGATCCGGACCAGTTTGGCGGCTAAGGCTAAAATCCGAAAACCCGGGGAATTCCCCGGGTTTTGTTTATCAGGGCTGTTGCTTTGCGCGCCGCCCACATACACTCAGCAGACTTCCCTTAGCAAAACGGATTTCTGCTATGAAACATGTTCTCTTTTCGCTGCTGCTGCTTCCGGCAGCGGTATTTGCTCAAACCCCGGCACAATTCAGTGATTCCCCGGCGCAAAGCCCGAAAACATTTGTGATGAATCTGTATTCCGATCTCAGCAAGCTGGACGCTCAGCGCGTCTATTCAAAGGATCTGTTCGCCGCCATTCAGGAAAACGCGGCGGCGACGCCTGAAGACGAAGTGCCGTATCTGAACTTCAACCCGCTCTGCGCCTGTCAGGACGGCAAATTCTCACTGCGAAAAGTAACCCGCGTAAACCTGGCGAATCCGTCACAGTTTGAAGAGTCGATGCGGGTGAGTTACACGCTTACCGGGCAGGGAAAAAAGACGCTGACCCTGAAGCTTATCCCGAAAGGGAAAATGTGGGCAGTTGATGACGTTGTTTACCCGGATTCGGGCAGTCTGAAACAGGGACTGAAGCAAGATACGGCCAGGCAGAAAAAAGAGTCCTCCGCCCGGCCATAACCGGATTACGCTTTACGCTTCACCGGTTTTTTCGCCCCTGCGCTACCGTTCGAACGCTGATGCACAATCGGCGTATGTTTGGTCAGCGCAGGGCGCGTATTGCGGTTCTGACGACGCGCTTCGCGCATCTCCTCCAGCGTCGGCGCAGGCACCAGGCAGTCGCGACGCGAGCCAATCAGGTGCTTTTTACCCATCTCTTCCAGCGCCTGGCGGATCAGCGGCCAGTTTTTCGGATCGTGATAGCGCAGCAGCGCTTTGTGCAGACGGCGCTGTTTATCGCCTTTCGGGATCACCACATCCTCACTCTTATAACCCACCTTACTCAGCGGGTTTTTCCCGGTGTAATACATGGTCGTGGAATTGGCGAGCGGCGACGGATAGAAGTTCTGCACCTGATCCAGACGGAAGCGGCGCTGCTTCAGCCACAGGGCGAGGTTCACCATGTCTTCATCACGCGTACCCGGGTGCGCGGAGATAAAGTAGGGGATCAAATACTGCTCTTTGCCCGCCTGCTTAGAGTAGGTGTCGAACAGCTCTTTGAAGCGATCGTAGCTGCCCATGCCCGGCTTCATCATTTTTGACAGCGGGCCTTCTTCGGTGTGCTCTGGCGCAATCTTCAGATACCCGCCGACGTGGTGCGTCGCCAGCTCTTTGATGTAGCGCGGATCTTCCACGGCGATGTCGTAACGCACGCCTGAGGCGATCAGGATCTTCTTGATGCCCTTCAGGTCGCGGGCGCGGCGATAGAGGTTGATCGTCGGCTCATGGTTGGTGTCCATGTGCTCGCAGATGCTCGGATAGACGCACGACAGGCGGCGGCAGGTTTGCTCCGCGCGCGGCGACTTACAGCGCAGCATATACATATTGGCGGTCGGGCCGCCCAGATCGGAGATAATCCCGGTAAAGCCCGGCACCGTGTCGCGAATGGCTTCGATCTCGTTAACGATGGAGTCTTCAGAGCGGCTCTGAATGATACGGCCTTCGTGCTCGGTGATGGAGCAGAGCGAGCACCCTATAATTCTGATCATTTAGAAATTTTTTTGCGTTTAAAATCAATGAATTGAAAGATTTCATTTTTCTAAGTCTGATAAAACAGATGAAAACCCAACTGACTATACTCATAAAACTCAATCTTTGCGCTGCTGTACGATACCAGTAATTACAGGCGCCGAGTTTAACATCATGAAAAGTAGCCCAATAATGAATGACGCAACGCCAGCTGCGGTGCCTAACTTCTGACTGAACACCATTGAAACAAAGTACATATTTGGGATAAAAACGGACATAGCAATCACGAAAAGTAACTTATTCAGATAATTATTTATTCGGGTCTTAACCTCAACTCTATCATAAAAAGCCATCGAAACGTAAGCAGTTATCAGTGAATAAAAAGACCATGTCATATAGTTAACCGATTCATTAAATGCCTCTCGCAAAAGCAAAGCACTTTCTGTCATTCCCTACCTCATTAAATCAATAGAAAATAAATCTGAATAATTTATTTTTAAAAGAAAAGAACACAACATAACTTCAGTAGTTATGATTAATCCCTGAATGATTATTTCTTAGCAAGATATAACATGCTTAATGTATATCAGGCAATAAAAAAACTCCCAAAGACCACCGCTGTGGTCTTCAGGTATAGGATTTAAAGAACGAACTCAGTCCGGAAACGTATCACTATCTTCTGTAACGTCCGCTTTCTCTGGTAACATTCTGTTTTTAATATACTGTGAATTCCTGCAGATGAGAGGAAAAATCTCCGAGTTATTCATTATACAACTCGTTGCCGTACGGGCGTCCTCCGGAGACCATGATGAAAATGAAAACGTCTGACGGTCAAGCCATTGAGACAATAATACATTATCAACAGAAGCGCTAAACAGCGCCGCAATAGCCCTGCGTTCAACGGCCTTCTCAGGTTCAATAAACGACAACTCATTATGAAAACGGGTAATAATCGCAATACGGCTGTCAATACGAATATGTCTTTCAAGTAAGACATCGTGCAACTCATCAAGTACAGTCTCTCTCTGGGTATCGTCGAGGCAAGACCACAGGAAATGAATGTTCTCGGCATTTGTGACAACGTCTGGCTCTGCATCACGGAACCATGATGCAAAGATACCCACACTACCTTCCATCCGGATATGCTGCCCCTGAAGTTGCATTTGTTCAAGGATAAAGCGCATGTTCACAGGAAGAACCGTAAAACACTCAATAAGCCTTTCAGAAGAACTAAATACTCCACATGCCAGGGCGTTCAGCTTTTTCTTCAAAATATCAAACTGCTCACCTGACTGATATACGTCATGGAGAAATACTGGACCCATAGCATTCACATCAGACTCAATTATTTTCTCTGACAGTGCTTTTTGACGCTCTCGCACAAATATTAAAAGAGAGGTTGCATTTGTAGCTTCTTTGATGACGTCATACTGACCTTTAACAAAGCTCAGGACAGGTATATTCACCAGAAGACCTAAATCAACAATCCTGCCAACAGCATTTTTGATGTACGGCAGAACATTTTTATCCTTAAGTGCTATAAAGATACTCTCGGCAGTACGTAGATAACGAAGATATGCAGCCAAAGCCAGGTCAAACCGTTCCTCACCAATATGTTCACTGTACGACTCGATACCGGCATAGTTACCATGGAGCACCATGTGAGCAACAGCCTGTGCAGCAAATTCCGCAGGGAAGAGATTCCTCGTCGCCGTATTATTAAGATAATATTGATTTAAAACATTATTATTCCAGTCCGGGCTCAGAACAATTTTTCTGAAATGGATAACGTCCTCAACAACCTGACGATTTTTAAGCGTCATTATTGCAGAGCTAACCTGAGCCCCACCTGTACCATCATTCTTTCCAATTACGTTCTGTACCGCCTTCGATGCAATATTGATATGCCGGATAATTCCCGGATTAAAAAGGTCTATCTGAGGTTGCTCAGCTCCATAGCGTAACATCTCCTCCCGACCGTGATTTCCGATATCTAGTGTGCCAATTTTCAGGTTTGACAAGGTCTCTTCATTATTGACAAGGTATTCCACATAAAATACGCCATCTACAAAATTCTCCATTTTATTCAGTAGTGATTCACCGGCCAGAACAGAGTATGAATCAGCTTCCTGCAGCAACGTCTGCGTGGATTCAGCCTCCAATTTTTCTGAATCCTGAATTTCATCAAGTTTACTCACAATAAACGATATTTGCCTTTCGACGAAAGGCTCTAGGCTTATCCGCCCGTCAGCCATCAGTTTCTGCAGACTCAATACGAAACCTTCATCATTCTTTTCTCTGAGTGAAACAGCATAACTCTGATTCAGCATTTGCACTGCGACTTTGAGTTGCGGTTCGGCGAGAGCCTGACACTTCTCATCCATCCGGCTATAAGAAACCAGCCAGTCTCGCATCTGAATATGTGGTGCCACTCGCTGCCATGCTTCAGCGAAACCCCACAAGGCCGTCAGTTCTTCAAGCCGTGGGATATTTATAGCACCAATCGCGTCTTTAAGAGGCGTATCAAGCAACTCGCTCCTGGCAAGCTCCACCGTGGACTGATAGTGGATGCTCATCAGAAATTCGCTCCATCTTTCTGTATCGTTATTAAAAATTCGGGATATTTGTTGATAAGTTAGCGAGAGCATCTCGTCAAAATCATCCGGAGCAATACCGGGTTCGGTCTGACTAGCTTTGGGATCGCGAAGTAATACTTTAATATCTCGCTCCCCGTATCTGACCACCAGTAAGTAGAGAGCAATAAGAATATGGCGATGATCTTCTGTTGCAGGAACGGTAAGGTTCAGAATATGAATATCATTAACAAACTTCTTCATTAATCGCGGTGTGATACGAGGATACTCAGAGGGTTTCCAGCGCTCAAGCAACACCGTTGCTTCCCGGCACGCTATCCCTGCATCCTCATTTACTGTTTCTTTCCAGTACTGCCTTAACGCTTCCTGCCATCCTGCCGAAATAAGAGGAGGAACCTGAAAACTTACAGGAATCCGCTTTGCAATAAACTCACGCCCGCTGAAACCCGCCACAGAAAGTGAGGCTGAAACCTGTCTTGCCGAATAGGGCACCACTATCCTGAAGTGTTCATGAGTGGCTCCGGCAATAAGCTCCATATCACTCCAGAGCTCTTTCACTTTGTCTGCACTGATTCGGTCCAGATTATCAATGATAAGGATGAAGCGATCTCCATGGGAAATGACCTCTTTGGAGGTAAATCCCTGCAGAGCTTCAGCCAGCTCAATAGCTCCGACCTCCTTATTAACTAGCCAAGTCTCTTCAATCCTGTCAGTACTGTTGCGTTTGAACAAATCACCAATACTCGAATACCCTTTCTTTCTGTACCATTCCATGTTCTGCAGGCATGCCAGTCCTGCGACCATAATGGCAGGAGAAAGAAACGCGGCCACCTCAACATAAAAAAGCCACCCTAATAATGACTCCTTGTTAGTAAAATATTGATTAAGGTCTGTTAGCACATAACGAAGCATCTGCACGGAAAGCAATGACAGTAAAATAAAAACGACGGTCAACCAGCTTAGCCTGCTGCTGACCCTCTTGTCGTATTCAACGATGTTACCCAGAGCCAGATTTTTATACTTATCCAACACATCCCGGGAGCCCGGACATTGTAGGCTGACCCCGTGGTGGATGACATCGATAAGCGCTTTTTTAGTTGAGCCATGATGGTAACGTTCTGCATCAAAGTTAATGAACGTAAAATCATCTTTAAGCTTTTTCTGCAGGAACTTCAATATTGTTGACTTACCTGAACCCAGCTCACCTTCCAGACCAATAATATTGACATCAGGTGTCCTGATGATCTGAGCCACATTCTCTGCAACTTTTTCATGACTGCTGCCTCTAAACATATCCTGGTCAGCGGGTGATTCCGTCTGCAATCGTAGAGTCATTCAGCAATTTCCTTCGTTATAACGTAAGATTCTTTCACTATTAGACACAGTACAGAGCCCACAGCAACCAAATGACTGCAGCCGGGGCAGTTTAGTTTTAAGCATGCATAAGCCGATTTCGATGGAATCCCTTTCACACAATAATATTGAATTGAAGCAATGAAAACATTAATGTGTTTGTTGTGACTAGCTGCAGGGGCCTGGAAGAAATTCCAAAGCCTGACAAACCGGAACAGGGCTTGCTCTGCTCCGGTTTTATCCAGTTCATCTTGAAGCCCTTGTTTTTGTTACATATCCCTGCTCACTCTTTCAGCCATTGTTAAGCTTCTTGTGTGTAATCTGCGAATAATACGGATGCAAAATTGATGCAATGGATTATACATACCTACAGCGCACGTTACGCTGAGCTGAATCGAATTTCAGAGAACGTTCTTCGCTATTACCCTGCCCAGCCAGTTGAACACATTTTATCATCCGGCCCCGAGAGTGACATGTTCTCTGCCTGGTACAGCCTTCATCAGAGTCAAACTAGACGTTATTTACAGGCAAAAGAAGACAGCTACAGAGTTTAAGTCTGACATTATTCGTGGCTGTGTCTGCCTTCGGAGTTTTCAGCTTATCCCGATAACAGCGGTTTTGAAAAATTGACGTTTTTTACACCGGTACATTGCCCGAACGCAATCTCCCCCGTAGCGAAATACCGCCCCGCAGAAAATCGTCCATGCTCGGCATGCCCCTGGAACATCAGCATCTTTTCAATAAAGGTTTTACAGCCTATAGTCTGTATAACACAAAATACACCTTACCTGCTGTATTACAGGGCGGTACTCCCTACTCAGTCTGCGAGGCAGGTCACTTATGAATAATCAGTTCCCGATAAAAACGCTGAACCAGCTCAGACCTGTGCTAATCGGGTTTCGCAAAATCAAGGGCTTCACGCAAAAAGATGTGTCTGAGAGGCTTGCCGTAACGCAGCAAACCTATGCCCGCCTGGAAGCAAACCCTGCTAGCGCCAGTATTGATCGTCTGTACAAGGTATTCAGTATTCTGGGCGTAGAAATAACGCTGTCATCTATTTCCCCTTCACCCTTCATTTCCCACACAGAGATGAGGGGGGCATTTGACAGCACTCCCGCCAGACGGGAGAAATGGTGACTATTAGAAGTTTGCTAGTTTTGTCGAATGACGCCAACTACATGTCCGCATCCATCGAGTAGTGGCTTCAAGCCACGATTGTCACTGCCTCCGCTGCCTTTTTCCAGTAACTCTCTCCTTTTAATTCTAATATTTAGGGGTGTCAACGCAAAGCAGAAACGGCACCTTCTTTGCGAGACAGAAATGACCTGTGATTGCCTGGCCGATTTATGGCAGCTAAGTGCGAGAAGCGGATATAGCGAATTCGCCATTGTACGGGATTAGCAGGTTTACTGAAGCAACCTGCGATGGCGTTATGGCAATAGTCAGTCCCCTGTCCAGTCGGCATAGGTGGCCACCTCGTCACCGCCGGGGATAAACTGATTGAAGCCTCCGCGCAAAATCACTTATTCTTTTCCGTTAATAAAATGCAGGAGCAAAGTCATGACTGGCGAAATTCGTGGGCGAGGCAGGCCACGAAAAACAGAGAGTACCTATACAGATACCCGTAATGACCTGATCCGAAGCGGGCTTGAACTGCTCACGCAGAATGGTTTTCTTTCAACGGGAGTCGATGCCATTGTCAAAAATGCCAGTGTTCCTAAAGGCTCATTTTATTACTATTTCAAGAGCAAAGAAGAGTATGCCCAGACTGTTCTGAGCGCCTATGACAGTTTCTTTGTGCATAAACTCCAAAAACATCTGTATGAATCATCCTTCACACCAATGATGCGTCTGGAAAATTTCATCGACGATGCCTGCGACGGCATTAAAAAGTACAATTTCACCCGGGGCTGTCTGGTTGGCAATATGATGCAGGAGAGTCCGGGTCTTCCACTGTCCTTTATCAAACAGCTCCACGAAATACTTGAGCGCTGGCAGGCGCTTGTGGCGTGCTGTCTGTCCGACGCGTTATCTTCGGGCGAAATCCGTTCCGATATGAATAATACGCAACTGGCGGCCATTTTCTGGAGCAGTTGGGAGGGTGCCGTAATGCGTGCCAAACTTTATTGCTCAACCCAGCCTGTGTACGACTTCTGGAGCTATTTCAAAAAGTCAGTACGCTATCAGCCCTCTAAGGACACGGCTGTTGAAAAGTAAAAAAGGGGCCGCAGCCCCTGATAATAATTATCAAACCCAGGCTGAGCCTGGCTTCCACTTCATTAGCTACACTGAATTACTGCCCGGCCACGAATTCCGCCACTCAGAAGTTTTTCGGCCACATTGATGGCATCACTCAGCGGATAAACGGTGGTCAGGCTATCCAGTCTGGACTCCGGTAAATACTGTACCGCCTGCTGCCAGATCGCCGCTCTTTTTTCCTTCGCGAACATGACACTGTCAATCCCTTTCAGCGTGACGCCACGCAGGATAAACGGAGCCACATTCCCCATTAGTTCCATCCCCTGTGCCATGCCGCAGGCTGCAACAATACTGCCATAACGCACCCCGGCGCATACATTGCAGAGCGTATGGCTACCGACTGTATCAATGGCGGCAGCCCAGCGTTCTTTCTGTAACGGTTTTCCGGGACAGGAGAGCTCGGAACGGTTAATAATCTCGTCCACACCGACCGTTTTATAGAGCCAGGCAGCCTCTTCCGGGCGTCCAGTAGACGCCGTAACGCGGTACCCCATTGATGCAAGGATCATGGCCGCAATGCTCCCGACGCCGCCGCTGGCACCGGTAACAAGTACCGGACCATCTTCAGGCTTAATACCATGATTCAGAAGTGCGTCTACGCACAGCATCGCGGTAAACCCAGCTGTTCCGATTGCCATTACGTGTTTGCCGTTAGCGCCAGCCGGGAGCGGCGTCAGCCAGTCTCCATTTACCCGTGCTTTTTCGGATAGTCCGCCCCAGTGTTTTTCCCCAACACCCCAGCCGGTCAGGAGAACCTTATCTCCGGCCTGATATTCGGGATGTGAACTGGCGGACACTGTACCGGTAAAATCAATGCCGGGCACCATGGGAAAGCGTCGGACGATTGGGCCCCGGCCCGTAATGGCCAGTGCGTCTTTGTAGTTGATGGATGAATAGTCAACATTGACCTCCACATCCCCCTGCGGTAGTTCACTTTCAGCGATTTCAGCAAGTTGCGCACTATAGCGTCCATCTGTTTTGTTGATTAATAAAGATTTAAACACGTTCACCTCGTTTGTCCGGGCGTTTACCGTTCAGTCATTAAGTCGTCAATAAATAATATTGACCGATCGTCTAATAATCAACACTACGATCCCAGTGCTTTGCCAGCATTCAAGAAACATTATTCATTTCATGCACTTAAAGCTGTCTTTTTTGACCGACATCAAACTGTATTCTGGTTTATCTGGTGCAGAGGGAAAATCAGCATCCCTGAAGATACATAGCTAATGCTTCAGAACACGGCTGATGATGCGATAAAACAACCAGGCTTTAATGAGTTAGTCTGAGCGGACCTTCGGCTCAGTAAATAGGTCCGCTCCGTGCCAAGAGCAGACGCTGGTAATTCGGGTAATGGTGCCAACTTACTGATTTAGTGTATGATGGTGTTTTTGAGGTGCTCCAGTGGCTTCTGTTTCTATCAGCTGTCCCTCCTGTTCAGCTACTGAAGGCGTGGTGCGTAACGGTAAAAGTACTGCCGGACATCAGCGCTATCTCTGCTCTCACTGCCGTAAAACATGGCAGCTACAGTTCACTTACACCGTCTCTCAGCCCGGTACACACCAGAAAATTATTGATATGGCCATGAATGGCGTCGGATGTCGCGCCAGTGCACGCATTATGGGCGTTGGCCTCAACACGATTTTACGACACTTAAAAAACTCAGGCCGCAGTCGGTAAACTCACGCATACAACCGGGCAGTGACGTCATTGTTTGCGCGGAAATGGACGAACAGTGGGGTTACGTCGGCGCTAAATCACGCCAGCGCTGGTTGTTTTACGCGTATGACAGGATACGGAGGACGGTTGTGGCGCACGTATTCGGTGAACGCACGTTGGTCACGCTGGAGCGTCTTCTGGGCCTGCTGTCGGCCTTTGAGGTCGTGGTATGGATGACGGATGGCTGGCCGCTTTATGAATCACGCCTGAAGGGAGAACTGCACGTTATCAGCAAGCGATATACGCAGCGCATTGAGCGGCATAACCTGAATCTGAGGCAGCATCTGGCAAGGCTGGGCAGGAAGTCACTGTCGTTCTCAAAATCGGTGGAGCTGCATGACAAAGTCATCGGGCATTATCTGAACATAAAACACTATCAGTAAGTTGGAGTCATTACCGGTGCTCTGATATATTTATTATACTATAGTGGGGTATGTGTTGATCTTAATGTAATACTCCCCTATAGTATAAGAAATACAGAGCAGTGAGGTAAGCAATGCCCAGTACTCCTGAAGAGAAAAAAAAGGTCCTAACCCGGGTTCGCCGTATCCGGGGTCAGATTGATGCTCTGGAAAGAGCACTTGAAAGTGGCGCTGAATGCCGTTCCGTTCTCCAGCAAATCGCCGCCGTCCGGGGCGCCGCTAACGGACTGATGGCAGAGGTGCTGGAGAGCCACATACGGGAAACCTTTGACCAGAATGACAGCTACAGTCATGAAGTCAGTAAATCAGTTGACGATACGATTGAGCTGGTTCGTGCCTATCTTAAATAGGTGAGGCCATTATTACATTGAGGATATATTACGTATGAAATCACGTGCCGCTGTTGCATTTGCACCAGGGAAGCCCCTGGAGATTGTTGAAATTGATGTTGCTCCGCCTAAAAAAGGCGAGGTGCTGATTAAAAACACCCACACAGGTGTCTGCCATACCGATGCCTTTACCCTCTCAGGGAATGACCCTGAGGGCGTTTTCCCGGTGGTTCTCGGCCACGAGGGAGCCGGTATCGTCGTTGAAGTTGGTGAAGGCGTCACCAGTGTGAAGCCGGGTGACCATGTTATTCCGCTCTACACCGCTGAATGCGGGGAGTGTGAATTCTGCCAGTCCGGTAAAACGAACCTCTGTGTATCGGTTCGCGAGACTCAGGGCAAAGGACTGATGCCTGACGGGACCACTCGCTTTTCATACAACGGTCAGCCTCTTTACCACTACATGGGATGTTCCACATTCAGTGAATACACCGTTGTGGCCGAGGTTTCTCTGGCAAAAATTAACCCGGAGGCGAACCATGAACACGTCTGCCTGTTGGGTTGTGGCGTGACTACCGGTATTGGCGCCGTCCATAACACGGCTAAAGTGCAGCCGGGCGATTCAGTTGCCATTTTTGGTCTGGGGGCAATTGGTCTGGCTGCGGTACAGGGGGCCCGTCAGGCAAAAGCGGGACGTATTATCGCTATCGATACTAATCCGACAAAATTTGACCTGGCCCGTCAGTTCGGGGCCACTGACTGCATTAACCCGAATGATTATGACAAACCGATTAAAGATGTTCTGCTGGATATCAACAAGTGGGGTATTGACCATACCTTTGAATGTATCGGTAACGTTAACGTCATGCGTGCAGCGCTGGAAAGTGCTCACCGTGGGTGGGGGCAGTCCGTTGTCATTGGTGTCGCAGGGGCCGGACAGGAGATTTCCACCCGTCCTTTCCAGCTGGTCACCGGGCGCGTATGGAAAGGTTCCGCGTTTGGCGGAGTAAAAGGCCGCACTCAGCTCCCCGGTATGGTCGAGGATGCCATGAAGGGGGATATTGACCTTGAGCCATTTGTAACCCATACGATGACACTGGATGAAATCAATGACGCCTTCGAGCTTATGCATGAAGGCAAATCTATCCGGACAGTGATTCATTACTGATCCCATCAGAATTTTAATCAACTCAAACTGAAGGAAGTGGAAAATGACAACTCCGGTAATTTCTGGTGACGGCATCTTTTCTCATGTGTTCATTGGCGCAGCCGATGTCGAGAAATCCTCCGCATTTTACGATGTCGTCCTGGGCACGCTTGGTATCAATAACCTCGGCCCGTTTGGCAACGGCTGGGTACTCTATGGCCGCGAAAAGCCGGCATTTATCATTGCCCGTCCGGGCAACGGTGAAGCACCTTCCGCTAACGGGGTGACTGTCGGCTTCGCTGCTGCCACCCCGGAAGAGGTTGATGCTTTCCATGCTGCCGGCCTTGCCGCCGGTGGAGCTGATGAAGGTCAACCTGGCCCGCGTGGTCACCTTCCCGGGGCCTATGCTGCCTACCTGCGGGATCCGGCGGGTAACAAAATCACGGCGTATACGTTTATCTGACGTCCGGATTTAAAGATACTTCCCCTGGCTTCGGTCAGGGGAAATAACCATGAGATAACGGCTGATGGAACTCATTGAGCAGCATGCCAGCTCTGGCGGCTGGCAAAACGTGTACCGGCATTATTCACAATCCCTTAATTGTGAAATGAATTTCGGTGTGTATCTTCCTCCCAAAGCAGTAACAGAAAAACTGCCGGTACTATACTGGTTGTCGGGCCTGACCTGTACTGAGCAGAATTTCATCACCAAATCAGGTATGCAGCATTATGCAGCCCGGCATAACGTCATCGTTGTTGTCCCGGATACCAGTCCCCGGGGTAATAATGTCCCGGATGCCGACAGTTACGATCTTGGCCAGGGGGCCGGTTTTTATCTGAACGCGACGGAACAGCCGTGGAATGTTCATTACAGGATGTATGACTATATTCTCAGAGAGCTTCCGGATGTCGTCATGAATCATTTTCCTGCAACGGCAAGAAAATCTATATCCGGTCATTCTATGGGAGGGCTGGGTGCTCTGGTGCTGGCTCTGCGAAATCCTGGTGAATATGTGAGCGTATCAGCATTTTCCCCGATAGTATCGCCTTCTCAGGTGCCATGGGGGCAACAGGCATTTAGCGCTTACCTGGGTGAAAACAGAAAAACGTGGGAAGCCTACGATCCAGTCAGCCTCATTTTACAGGGTGAAAAATTACCAGAAATCTTCATTGATCAGGGGCTGAGTGACGCCTTTTATGAAGAGCAACTGCGCACCAAAATCCTTGAGAGAGTATGCAATGAGATGAACCTCAATGCGTCGTTCCGATATCATACTGGATACGACCACAGCTATTATTTCATTTCCAGCTTTATTGGTGAGCACATTGCTTACCATGCCAACAGGCTCAGGCTGTCAGCATGAGTTGATTTCCAGCCTCAGAAAATGTGCTTAATTTTCAGGCCTGAACAGGGCCTGAACCCTGCAGACCTGAGATGTACTGTAACTGAATCGCCACGGATAATCTAGACACTTCCGAGCCGTTGATGGACTGACCCCGCCCCGGTAGACGATCCTGCCCTATAGTTTGGACTGACCCCACGCCTGTAGACAAATCCTGTCCTCACGACGAGGCCTGTTCGAAGGCCTCCGGACTGACGTCGCCGAGGTGGCTGTGGCGCCGGGACCGGTTATAGAAGACTTCAATGTAATCGAAGATCCGCCCGGGCCAGATCCCTGGTTTTATATATGCGTTTTCTGATCCGTTCTTTTTTCAGCGAACTGAAGAACGATTCGGCCACCGCATTATCCCAGCAGTTGCCACGCCGGCTCATGCTCGGCGCCAGGTTATTGGCCCGGTAGAAGCGCTGCCAGTCGTCACTGCCGTACTGGCTGCCCTGGACGCCCTTCTAAGAGTCAAGCTGTTATCGGGATACTGTTGATCCGCCTGTTTTGATTGCGCAGTAACGTGTAAACTTCGCGGGAGATATATCGCTTTAGACAGCGTATCGCTTCCATTTTTGTATGTCCTTCGGCTACACGCCTGGCGACATATTCCTTTGTTTTTGCGTCAGTTCGTAAGCGTCCGATGGCGATGATGTGAAGTGCACTATTTGCAGCACGATCTCCACCACGATTAAGTCGGTAACGGTTCGTTTTTCCAGAAGAAACGGGGACCGGGCTGACACCACACAGTGCCGCAAATCCTGATTCTGATCTTAACCGTTGAGGATTGTCTCCGGCAGTGATCAGCAACTGTGAAGCGCTTTCGTATCCGATAGCATTACGTTTAATCAGCTCAGGTGCCAACTCGTCGACAATTGCCGCAATCATGACATCCAGATCAGCGATTTCGTCATGTAACTCGAGATAGCGTCGGGCAAGGGACTTTAATGAAATGCGATAAACGTTGGTTACATTGCGGTATTCACTGGCATCAGGTCTCCAGGAACCCAGGGTCCTGATGAGCTGCATGCGCGTCATATTTCTGAGCTGTTCACGTAATTCATCCGGGGCAGAGATAATATTTGAATGGATAATCTGGAGAGCGACTCTGCGGGCTGATATTGCTGTTTTTCGGCAAGTTTTTAATACCCGCAGGGACTCAATCATGCCATCACGCGTTTTGGGAGTAACTGTCCTGATGCCTGAGAATGCTGCATGAGCGGCACATTCAGCATCAATTGTGTCACTTTTACCCCGTTTGCGTCGCTCCATCCGGTCTGGAGCAGTCACCTCAAGAACTTCTAACCCGGCGTTCTGAAAATAACGAAGCAAACCGGAACCATAGGTACCTGTGCACTCAACACCAATTCGCTTTAATGTCCCAAACGAGGTCATCCATGCCAGCATCTGCCGGTAACCTTGTCGTGTTGTGGAGAAATACTGAGTCCCAAGGACTTTATTGTTCTGATCTACGACAGCGGCAACGTGCAAATCTTTATGTGTATCCACGCCACCCACAACGGCAGCTTCGGTAACTTTATCAACCATGACAGAGCTCCTGTGAGGAAACAGAGTTGAATCTCCAGACAGATAACCCGGACAGGACAGTAACGAGACAAGCCGTCAGGCCCTTCTTGAGTCACGCGCATCGGTGAGGAGATGCCTCGCATGAAGGCGCTTCCGGCAACCGACGGGTCCAGGGCAGGACACAAAAGGTCGATCGCTGTGTGAGTCAGGATGCGGGAAGGTCTTCACTGCATCAGTAATCACACCAATCTGGTTAAACGGCAAACTAAGTGGTGGTAAAGACTGACATCGGCATTATTACTATCGCTATGTACGATAACCTCGCTGTCTGGTTTTCGGCGCCAGACCGCCATCATCAGCGCGTCGAGCGCCAGTTCGCGTGAGAGAGTGGGTTTCATCGACCAGCCGACCACATTACGGGCGAAGAGATCGATAACCACCGCCAGATACAGCCAGCCCTGCCAGGTGCGGAGTAGAGTAAGAGGCAGGGCGTAGTCGGACTATTTCCCTGCCTCTCCTCCCCGAACCGGACGTGCACCTTTCAGCGCATCCGGCTCTCCATTTAAATGCTGGCGAACGCCATTGCCACTTCTGTAAAGCGCGATGTATACGTGTTTCTGGTCTCCGTCCTCAGATAGGGATTACCTTCGGGTAGCCGCCAGCGGAACAGCTTCTTGCCTTGCCCCACCAACCGGTACAGTATTTCGCCGCTGAGCTTGCCGTGATTGGTTTTACCAAATAAAACCCACGTTTTGCTCTGACCCGGTTTCGGTGATTTACACCACCACCTCATCAGGGAAGCGATACCTGTACGGTATTTGCGGGCCAGCCAGTGAGCCAGCTTCCAGAACACGACACGGTCGATATAACTGAAGACTTTGGCCTTAAAATCAACGAACTGATAGAACATGGCCCAGCCTTTCAGTTTTCGGTTGAGTTGTTCAGCCATATCGACTTTGCTTTCACTGTAGTTGCCTGATAACAGTGCTGTCAGCGATGCGGCGAAGTTTCTGGCTTTCTCCTGCGGGATCGTTGAGACCACTCGCATCTCGCCATAACGACTGCGTTTGCGAATGATCCTGTGCCCCAGAAAGATAAAGCCGTCATTAACATGGGTGATTTTAGTCTTATCCATGTTCAGCCTGAGTTTCAGACTGCCTTCGAGCACACCCCGACACTCCTCCCTGATGGCTTCCGCCTGTGCTTTGGTGCCTTTGACGATGAGGACAAAATCATCGGCATAGCGGCAGTACGCCACCGCGGGTTTCCACTGCCAGTTTTCTCTGACCGCCGTACTTCGGCCCCGTTGGATACTGTTATTCCAGTACCACCGATCTTTTCTGGCTTTCCCGCTCAGGTAGCGCTCATGCAGGTATTGATCGAACTCATTCAGCATGATGTTCGATAATAGCGGCGATATAACACCGCCCTGTGGTACACCTTCACTGGCCGCCCGAAAGAGACCGACATCGATATGTCCCGCCTTGATGGTTTTCCACAGCAGAGTCATGAAACGTGCGTCACTGATCCTGCGGCGTACAGCCTTCATCAGCAGTCGATGATGTACGGTGTCGAAGTAACTGGACAGGTCGCCTTCAATCACCCAGCGTCCCCGGGTTTCACCACAGTCTGTGAGCTGTAATTTCACCGTGCGGATCGCGTGGTGGACACTGCGCTCAGGCCGGAAGCCATATGAGAGCGTATGAAAATCACTCTCCCATATCGGCTCCATCGCCATCAGCATGGCCCGCTGAACAATACGATCCCGCAACGCGGGGATACCCAGTGGTCGCAGTTTGCCGTTGCTTTTAGGGATGTAAACCCGTCTGGCGGGCAAGGGCTGGTAGTGGCCTGAGAGTAATTCATCCCTGAGGATTTGCAGCTCAACAGCCAGTCTGGCCTGTAGCATTGTTTTGTTCACGCCATCAACGCCGGGGGTATGGGCCCCCTTTGATGAAAGCGTGATCCGCGCCGCTTCAGCCAGCCATTCTGGTTGTGTTATCAGACGCAGCAGCCGTTGAATCCGTAGGGACGGATCGGTGGCTGCCCATGTGGCAAGCTTGCGTTGCATTTCGCTGATTATCAAAGGTCTTCACCTCGTTAGGTCAGTTAATTCACGTCGCAAACACATTCAAACTGCTTCCCTTCGCCATGTAATGGGCTTTCCCCATCGCGGACTACTACGGAAGCTCCGCCAGCCAGCGCGTCATCGGAGCCATGCCCCCTTAACATCCGTCGCTGACCTTCCCCGGTTTACCTGCCTGGACTCAGGCATACTGAGGAGGCTGCCCGTCGCACTCTTTATCCTTGCTTGCCGCAAGTTGGCAGAAGTCAGCATCGCAAGCGTGATAGACGCTGCTGCCCCGGTGTTTCGCATACATGTCAAAACACCTTCGACCGGCAGTGCTTACGTATCACTGCCAGTTCCTCCTGCACGGCCTGTCAGATCACGTAGGCCGTGGTGACGTTTTCAACCCACAGAGGCGGATTAACGGGTTCATGTTCTTCAGCCTTTCAGTACTTAACCTTGAGGATCATCTCGGCTTAGTGATCTCGCCTCAATCCCCGTTGTCAGCGGGTTACATCACCCTGCGGGCATGCCGCAGGTCACTGCCGCTCAGGTTCTCCACCGTCACACCCGGTGGGATTGTTGGGTTTCTCATCGTGAGTTACCGGTTCAATATTCCAGACAGACTCGCGGTTCATTTAAGCATCCATGCCCGCCCTGAACTCCGGGCACACTATAAGTAATATCGGTGACCCAGACCTGGGTGGCCCGGACAACGGTGAACTGCCGCTGCACGAGATTAGGAGCAACGACTGAAGGCCTGCCAGCGATACGACGTGGCGCTTTATAGCCGCGCACAGCTTTAATCCGGTCCAGTTGCATGATCCGACCCACCCGGTTTCTACCACAGGTTTCCCCGATTTCGTTCAGATCGCCATGAACCCGCCGGTAACCGTATACGCCTCCGCTCAGGGAATATGAGTCGCGGATAAGCATCAGCAGGCGCTGGTTATCTTTATCACGCGCCGAGACAGGGTTATGCAGCCACGCATAGAACCCGGCCCGGGCGACATTCAGTACCCGACACATCGTCATCACACCCCATACAGTTCGGTGCTCATTGATAAAGCGGTACTTCAGTCGGGCTCCTTTGCAAAGTACCGCGCGGCCTTTTTCAGGATATCCCGTTCTTCTTCGGTGCGTTTTAGCTGCGCCCGGAGTTTCAGGATCTCGCTTTTAGCTTCCAGTAAATCCCGGGCATGCTGCTCGCTGTTATCAGGTTTGATAGCCCGTAGCCACTTGTAGAGGCGGTGTGCAGAGACGCCCAGACGCTCAGATACTTAGGCGACGGAATAACCGCGTTCCGTTATCTGACGGACGGCTTCTTCCTTAAATTCAGGTGTAAATCGTGGTGTGCCCATACGCTCCTCCTATACTCAAACTATAGGGCAGGATCGTCTACCGGGGCGGGGTCAGTCCAGGGAGCCGTTAACGACCTGATGGCGGTTGTTCTGGAAAGCTATCTTCGGGAGGAATTCCCCGATACGGGCAAACGAAATGAGTCGCAGAAGAGGTCAATCGACGACACCATTTCGATAGTCCGCTCCTATCTCCGTTAACTCTGCCAGGCAGATGTCTGATGGGGTCTAAAACTGTAATGAAAGGAAATGACATATGAAATCACGTGCATTATTCATCTGTATTTTTTAATTGGTACCCGAAACCGCCTGAGTGTCGCCATCAGCTGGGTCTGGAACCACAGCGTCGCGTACCGGGGAGCCCGCATTATCACGGGAGCCAAATCTCCGGTCCCGGGTACGCCGCCAGCCAGTTCTCATACAGAAGGCGGATCCGCAGGGTACCGCTGAAACTTCAGCGGTGTCCCACATGGTACCACCGGGCCCAGCTTCAGCAATCTGTTTCCAGTCACACAAACGCTTTTTTCGACGGGCTTTCTGATCGAGCGGTCCGGCACACCAGATACCGTCACAAGAGGTGGCCTTATTAAGAGCGGACACACCTAGCACAGGAAATTCTATGGCAAAGAAACTTTTCGGTTATCATCCCATCCTGACTGACGACAACAATTCAGTTGTGATTCGCGGTGCTCGCGAGAACAACCTTAAAGAGGTGGATGTTTCCATTCCGCGCAACGCATTGGTTGTTTTTTCGGGTGTGTCAGGCTCGGGTAAGTCTTCACTGGCCTTTGGCACCATTTATGCTGAGGCGCAACGGCGCTACTTTGAATCGGTTGCCCCCTACGCTCGTCGCCTCATTGATCAGGTCGGGGTTCCGGATGTGGATGCCATTGACGGACTGCCGCCAGCCGTTGCGCTTCAGCAACAACGCGGTGCCAGTAACGCGCGCTCCTCTGTCGGCAGCGTGACCACCTTATCCAGTCTGGTGCGAATGATGTACTCACGGGCGGGCGCTTATCCTGCCGGACAACCGATGCTGTATGCCGAGGATTTTTCTCCCAACACGCCGCAGGGGGCATGCCCTTCTTGCCATGGTCTGGGCCATATCTATGAGGTAACTGAAACACTGATGGTGCCCGATCCCTCACTTAGTATCCGTGAAAAGGCTATTGCTTCCTGGCCCCCGGCCTGGCACGGACAGAATCTGCGGGATATTCTGGTGACGCTGGGGTATGACATCGACACTCCCTGGAAAAATCTGCCAGCGGAAGACCGTCAGTGGATCCTTTTTACCGAAGACACCCCCACTGTACCGGTTTTCCCGGGACTGAGTCCGGAAGATACGCGCGAAGCCGTCAGGAAAAAAATGACGCCGGGTTATATGGGGACCTTCACCGGGGCACGTCGTTATGTGCTACATACCTTCGCCAGCACGCAAAGCGCGTTGATGAGAAAACGAGTCTCCCGTTTTATGGAAGGCAAGCTGTGTCCGGTCTGTCACGGGAAAAGACTGAAGTCAGAATCATTGTCCGTCACCTTTGCCGGTGTGGACATTGGTGAATTTATGCAGATGCCCTTAGACCAGCTGGCGGAATTGCTCCTTCCAATCTCCCGGGGGGATTTCAGTGCCCACCACGCCGGCGCAGATGCCGACAGGGATATCACCCGTCGGGATCTGACAGAGCGTGCTGCATCCGGAAAAGCGGTCCATTCCGATAACGCCGATGTCTGCCGGACATCGGCGTTATCGGAAGAGAAACGACTGGCGGCACAACGGCTGACCGGTGGTGTCATGGCCCGGTTGTATCAGTTGCAGAAGCTGGGGCTGGGTTATCTTACGCTGGACAGAGCAACCCCAACTCTATCTGCAGGAGAGCTTCAGCGACTGCGTCTTGCCACGCAACTCAGTTCGATGCTGTTTGGTGTGGTCTATGTTCTTGATGAACCGTCTGCGGGTCTGCACCCCTCAGACAGTAAAGCGCTTTACGATGCGCTTGAGAACCTTCGTGATGCCGGCAACTCGGTGTTTGTCGTTGAACATGATCTTAACCTGATGCGACGGGCGCAATGGCTTGTTGATGTGGGACCGTCGGCTGGTGAACAGGGAGGACATGTTCTCTACAGTGGTATTCCTGAAGATCTGAAAGCCGTCACCCAATCTCGTACCGCGCGTTATTTATTTGATGAAGTCCGGCCACCACAATCTTTTGCCCGTATCCCATCCGGGTGGCTGAAACTGCAGGGGATCCATCGCCACAATCTTAAGTGGATCGATGTTGATATTCCTCTGGGTGTGCTGACAGCCGTGACGGGAGTCTCTGGCTCCGGTAAATCCAGTCTGATTGCCCAGGCCTTACCGGAACTGGTGCTTTCTTCACTTGGCGGTGAGCCAGAAGACGTGCTTTCCGAAGCCAGCGACGCTGAGGGGCCATCCGTAACGGAGAAAACGTACGGTACCCTGACCGGTGATACCGGACTGGTAAAGCGTCTGGTTCAGGTTGACCAGAAACCGATAGGCAGGACCCCCCGTTCAAACCTGGCGACATATACCGGGTTGTTTGATCCTGTTCGTAAGCTCTTTGCCGGAACGACTGACGCCAAACTCCATCATTACGATGCGGGTCAATTCTCTTTCAATGTGGCAAAAGGCCGCTGTGCAACCTGTGAAGGTGAAGGATTCGTCAGCGTGGAGCTGTTGTTTATGCCGAGCGTGTATGCACCGTGCCCGACCTGCCATGGCGCGCGGTATAACCGGGATACTCTCAGGATCTGCTGGCAGGACAAAAATATCGCGGAGGTCCTGCATATGACGGTGGATGAAGCCAGTCAGTTCTTTGCGACTGAAGAACCAGTGGCTCGTCCCCTCCGTCTGCTGAGTGAAATTGGTCTGGGCTACCTGCGTCTGGGACAACCAGCAACCGAGTTATCCGGAGGGGAGGCGCAAAGGATCAAGCTGGCAACCGAACTACAACGTAGCCAACGTGGCCACACGTTGTATATCCTAGATGAACCGACAACCGGCCTGCATGCTTCAGACGCCGACCGCCTCCTTGTGCAGCTGCAGCGGCTTGTTGATGCAGAAAATACGGTGATAATGATTGAACACGATATGCGGGCGGTTACTCAGGCAGACCAGGTTATCGACATCGGTCCTGGAGCGGGACATGAGGGAGGACGCCTGGTTGCCGCAGGAACTCCCGAACAGGTATCGCAGGTCAAAGAAAGCCGTACCGCACAGTATATTGCCAGGGAACTCTCACGGAACGGTTAAAAAGGGCTGTGTCGTCATTGCGTCAATGGCGGCACATTCCCGGCGTGTTCTGTATCAGTAATCTCCCGCAGGTATAATTTCAGCGCATCCCACTGGTTCAGCGCGTACGCGAACGCCTTCGACAGCTCCGAGTGCCGTGACAGCGTTTTCTGCTTTTCACGCAGCCAGCCCTCCAGCGCGGTCAGCAGCGGTACCGCTTTTTCCTGCCGAATGGCCAGCCGTTCCGCCGCGCTTTTGCCCCGGATGCCCGCCTCGATGCCATACAGCTCGCCGATACGGCACAGCGCTTCGGTCGTGGTGTCAGAGGGCGTCCGCACGTGCACGTCCGCCTGCAACACCCCGCTGAACCCCGCAAGATGCGACTGCGGATGTGTAACGCTGGCGTGATAGAAATTTTAAGTCAGTCATCAGGTGTCCACCTAATTAGGGGTCAGTTTGGATATCGAAAATTATTGTACGTCAAGGTTATTTTTTGACCTCTCTACTTTAGCGGGCCTCAGCCGACGAAACTTATCGGAAGCCGGTACCGGCCAGTCTGACTGAAGATGGAAGCAAAATTAATGCTGTGGGCTACCATACCTTCTTTAACAGGTGATTTGTGAACTGCAACTTCTCGGAACGGGAGTTTGCGCAAGGACCGGAAGTCCGCTTTTCGCTCATAGCGGACCGTTCCTGCGCACATGTCTGCTATGTGGTAGAGGCAGACAATACTTACAGCACAGGGCGTTAATAAATACGGAACAGATCAACCGCAGATGCCTCCTCCTGAATGTATTAATTTTGCTATCTCGTCGGCAAAATCAGGGAACAAGTCTGGATATGGAAGCGCCTGGCAGCTGAAAGTATGAATAATAACGCCCTGACAGGATATTTTATTGCACCCTGTCAAAAGTCATACATTCTTTCCCGGTTTTTGCTTTCTCATACCGGATAACTCTATTTAAGGCTTAAGGATAACCTTCGTCCATCCTTCATCCCGCTCATCGAAGTGCTTATATCCGGCAGGAGCCTCTTCAAGCGAAAGACGATGAGAAATTATTTTGCCCGGACTGGCTTTATCGTGATGGATGAGGCGAGACAGCTGACGGTTATAGGCCTTAACGTTCGCCTGGCCGGTACGGATTGCCTGTCCTTTAAACCAGAAACTCCCAAAATCAAATGGCATCTTACCCTCTCTGGCAAGCTCCGATTCAGCCCCCGGATCCTGAGGAATAAAGACGCCAACCACACCAATTCCCCCGGTTGCTTTCGTCGACGCAACAAGACTGTTCATGGTAACAGAGTTATCTTCATGGCCATGTTTGTTACAGCACTGATAGCCAACACATTCGCAGCCACAATCCGTACCGCGTCCATCCGTCAGGTCGAGAATTTTTTGTACAGCTTCATCGCCAGTAGCATTGATGCCCGTCGCCCCCATTTTTTCAGCCAGAGCCAACCGGTCTGTGTGCGTATCAACCACAAACACCTGTGAAGCACCTTTAATGATCGCCGAATGAGCTGCCATCAAACCGACCGGCCCCGCGCCATAAATGGCCACGCTTTCACCAGGCTTCAATCCGGCAAGTTCTGTTGCATGCCAGCCGGTAGGAAAAATGTCAGAGAGCATCACATAATCATCTTCTTTTTCTGCCGCATCAGGGGGAAGAACAAGGCAGTTAAAGTCGGCAAATGGCACCCGAAGCAGTTCCGCCTGACCTCCCTCCCAGGGACCCATTTCAGCAAAACCATAAGCTGCGCCTGCCGTACCCGGATTGGTAGTGAGACAAAAGCCGGTCAGACCTTTTTCACAGTTTTCGCAAAAACCACATCCCACGTTAAACGGCAGACAAACATAGTCGCCCACCTTAATACGTTCAACGCCTGAGCCAATTTCGACCACTTCACCCAGGTTTTCGTGACCCAGAATCCGTCCCTGTTCAAAGCTGGTCCGGCCCTCATACATGTGCAAGTCCGACCCACAAATGTTGGTGGTGGTGATGCGGACGAGTACATCCGTGGGGCGGACAATTTTCGCATCCGGTACGTCTTTTACTTTTACATCATAAGGACCGTTGTAAATTACTGCTTTCATGATCTTCTCCTTCTTGCGTGCGGAAAGGAAATGCTGCCCCGCGGATTGGGGTATCAATCGAGTTTAGCTGCCATAACAGATCTCGCGATCGGCGAAAGGACGATTAGGATGTTTCTTAACTAAGTGCATTGAAGTCTGTAAGACAGGTACTTACCGATGAAGGCTGCCTGGAAAACGTAAAAACATCACACGTTAATCCGGTTTTTTTAAGCAGGCAAGGGATTACGGACAGCTTTGAGCGAGAAGCGGATAAAGTAAATCTATCTCATTTCTGCATTGTGCCAGAAGTAGACATAGGTGAATTAGGTAACCCTAGAGATGCACTTTGAATCAATGATATGAAATGCTGAAAAGGTAATTAACTAATTCAAAATTTGAATAATCAGTTATCTCTTCCATGCTTAATACGTAACCTTAGCTAAGGAGAAATTATGTTAGACGAATACAAAAAATGCATCGAAGCCTGTTATCTATGTGCAACGGCATGTGATAACTGTGCGGCTTCGTGTCTCGACGAAGAGAATCTGGAGATGATGCGCGAGTGCATAAAACTGGATATGCAGTGTGCAAATATCTGCCGTCTTGCAGCTCAATTCATGACACTAAATAGCGGGTCTGCCCAGGATCTTTGCCGTCTTTGCGCTGATGTTTGTCAGAAGTGCGGTGACGAGTGTGGAAAGCATGAACATGACCATTGTCAGGATTGCTCAAGCGCTTGTCATCACTGCGCCGAACAATGCAGAAAGATGGCCGCCTGAGAAAAACTCAAATTACCAAACCCGCTTCGGCGGGGTTTTATATTCCCGGTAATAAGTCGTAGAAGGATGAGATAGATGAGTTTAAGAGTACGGGCGGGAAATAGATCTACTCGAAAGTACTAGCCTCAATGACAAATTCTGGCACAGATTATTTGATTGGCTCAATGTCCGTTTTCGCTGACAGCGGACTGCACCCCGCCGGGGTGACCGCTTCGTGCCAGAATTGGACGTTTCCAAAATCTGCATGCACTAATCGGTGGAGAGCAGATCTCACTGCATAGCCATGCAGACGCGCAGAAATCATCAGGGGCGTTTGAAAGGTGCCGGAAACAGGCGGGAGGCCGCAGAAACGTGCTGAGGGCGCCTGCGGCGGTGCGCCCAAGGGTTGTTATGTTTAATATGGCAGAACTTTCCTGTCGCTATCATTTTGACGCCCGCTATTCGCTCATAGATATGCCTGTCGCGTTTGCGGCTTTACTTGTTATACCCAACCTGCCTGATTTTTATCGCCAGCATCCCGGAATTGAAATTATCCTGAGCAGCTCAGACCGCCGACGGAATATGCTGCATGATGGCCTGGACTGCATACTGAGGGTGGGGGAGCTGGACGATGGCGACTATATCGCAAAGGAGGTGGGAACCGTTAAAATGACGACCTGCGCCAGTCCTGCGTATCTTGATCAACACGGCACCCCGGAAACAATGGACGAGTTGCAGCAGCATCAGGCCGTCAACTGGATTAACAGCAGCAACAGACAAGTTATGCCCTGGACATTCGGGACGTCAGAGGGCTCCACCGAAATTGAACTTCCAGGCAGGCTTGTCGTGGATAACTCAGAAGCCTACATTGCAGCAGGCCTGGCGGGGCTGGGAATACTACAGGGCATGAATATTTTTTTGCAGCCTTATCTCGATCGCGGGCTGTTGGTAGAGGTTCTGCCAGATAATACGTCCCCGAATCGCAAACTGTAACTTCTGTATCCGCACCGCCATCTCTCCCGAAAAGTACGGGCGTTTACCGACTGGCTGGAAAGTTTATTGTAAACGCCTGGGGGCCTGCAGCCTGCTGGTACGTGCGCTGCCTTTTATCGGCCCGCCAGCTTCTGTATGGCTTCACGGACAGGAGCATCGCCAGACGTCAGCTCAATGATGACGCGGCTGACGGCAGGTTGCTCAATGAGTTCAGCCAGCGTAGCCGCCACGTCATCACGGGGCACGTTACCATACGGGATGGCCAGGCCGGCACGTACATAACCCGTACCAGTCTTATCCTGCAGCGCGCCGGGGCGCAGGATCACCCAGTCAAGCTCGCTTTGTGCTAGTTCCACATCGGCCATTTTTTTAACACGCATATAATTTTCGAATGATTCAGAAGTGGTTTCTCCCCGTGCGGACTCCGGGAATGCAGAAACGAGCAGAAAGCGAGACACACCGGCACTGAGGGCGGCAGCTACCGACTTTTTCAGCCCTTCGCCGTCGACCGCATTGGTCATCTCCTGTCCCCCCTTACCGCCGGCACCGGCAGTAAACACCACTGTATCACTACCTGCAAAGTGCATCGCCAGCGCAGCTGCATCCAGCTCTGTCAGGCTCCCACTGACGGGCTCAGCACCCAGCTCGCCTAGCAATGCCTGCTGCTCTGGCTTACGGTAGAGGGCACGAACAGCATGCCCCCTACCTGAAAGGATCCTGCACAGACGCTGGCCGATTTTGCCTGCACCACCGATAATGAAAACATGAACCACAGTTGTCTCCTTCTGGGGTTATGATGTGTCCGAAATTATAACCTGACATCAGGTCAGTTCCTTTGAGCCTGACCGATTGCACTGCATGCTGCTGCCAGCACCAGACAGCTGGTCAGATACTCAGTTGTTCTTATAGCTGAGAACAACAGCCGTACCGATTTAGCTCTCCCGTCACGATGAGAACTCCTGAACCGGTTACACGCAATGCCGGCCAATATCTTCCGTTATATTCGAAAGATCCACGCAAGTTACTGAAGTGCGAGGGACGCAATGTGTACCTTGAACGAACTGAAGTCAGCGGAACCCTGAAGGTTCGATTCCATAGCGTTCAGAAAACTGCTTGCTGAAGCTCGATAGTGAATTGTAACCCACCCGCCCCGCGACCGTTTTTACCGGCAGCGTCGATGTCATCAGCAGGCGGAGAGCCTCCGCGATACGTGCATCGGCGATAACTGAGCGTAAGCTGGTTGACTCACTGGCCAGGTGGCGCCGAAGCGTGGGGCCACTGAGTCCCGTCAGATCTTCAATTTCAGCAGCACTCCAGGGATGAGCCGGTTTGTCCGCTACCATCTGACGGATTTTCATGGCCAGACTTGGCTGCCGGGCTCGCAGCAAAGCATGGTATCCCATGCCATAAAGCCAGAGCACCACTTCAACCATGGCGTGCAGGGAAAGCGGACGCTTCCCTTCCCGCATTGCGGCTGTCCAGCGGTTAAGGGGTGAAAGAAGAGCTGATACGGAAATGGCTGCGATGCTGCCGGTGTCCTGTGGTGGTGGTGCGGCAAGTAACAGCCTGGCTGCTTCAAGCTGTTCCTCCGCGAGCACCACGCTCAGGGCAACAAACTCACCACTTTGTTCTGAAGGGGCATATTCTATATCGATGCTACGGGCATTCGGGACGACCATAATCTCGCCCGGGATCACCCGGTGCCATTTCTCATTTTCACGATACCGGAATTCTCCTTCCAGCGGGAAGGAAAGGGTCGCACCTTCCACCTCGAACTTCTTTACCTGATGCGTCTGTTCTGCGCGAAGGCAATCGCAGGGAAGTGGAAAACGGGAGCGTGCCAGGGTAAGAAGCTCAGCGAGGAGATCATCAACGGGAGAATCGGAAAAGCTGACTGTTTGCATATTCATCCGGAATTTGACTTTGACCGCTATTATACGTCGCCATATACAAAAGCATACAGCGACGCGTGCGGTTGTCTATTCCCGGATGACAAAAATCAGGCCGATTATAGTTATTGCCATACCCACAAGCATGGGCAATGTAATGGCCTCTCCAAACAGCAACCACGCTTCAGCTGCCGTGAGAATGGGAACCAGGTAAAAGTAAGTAGCGACTTTGGTTGCTTCACCGCTTCGTATCATAAAAATCAGCAACATAATCGCCAGAACCGATACGCCAATAACCAGCCAGCCCAGACCCAGCGCAAATGATAAGCTCCACTGCGTCGGAGCAGATTCGAACATCAGGCTAATTGCACCCATCGATATTGTCAAAGTGACGTACTGTAAAAACGTGTTCGCAAAGATATGTCCATCTCCCTGAGCACGGCGCTGATAAAGCGCTCCGATCGTTACGCCAAATAACCCCAGCATGACCGACCCAAAAGCCACAGGATCCAGTGCAAAACTATGCTGGCCTGGCGAGAGCACCAGGAAAACGCCCGCAAAGCCAATCGCAATACCCAGCCATTTCCGGGGATGCAGGGACTGACGGTGCATGAGTGAAACCAGTATTGCAGTCAGTACCGGCTGCAGGCCGGTGATGAGCGCCACAATGCCTGACGGCATGCCACGATGGATGGCATAAAAGCATCCGCCCAGAAAGAAGCTCTGCAGGAAAAGTCCGACAATCAGGTTGCGAACCATTCCTCTGCCGGACGGAAAACGGGCCCTGAACCCCAGTGTAAGCAGCAGAAGGACCAGACAGGAAAATGCGCCACGCAGGAATAAAAGATGAAACGGCGCGCTGTACTGCACGGTAAATTTGGCTGCGACAAACCCTGACTCCAGAGGAATACAAAAAGCCAGGGCGCAAGAGTAATGAGCCATTTTTTTGTGAGGCAGTGATATTCATAGTATTGCAGGTGGGTTCTTGTCGGGCGATATGAAAGGGGATCTTCCCGGTCACTATTGTGTGCACCGGGAAGGAAGGTGATCAGACTGCGGGTGACCACAGGTCGTAATTCAGTGCGAAGCTGTTACCTTCACGGATAACCTTACCGGTAGTAGGCAGGTTGAAGTGCATACCACTGACAGCCAGGTTATCGCTCGCTGCGCGGTCAAGCACTTTGCTACGGATGGCCGCCGCCGCCGCAGGATCGCTGTCGAACGCGATAGTAACGTCAGGCTGAGCAACCTGAATGTGCGGGAAGTGAACAATATCACCCCAGATGAGCAGCGACTCTTTTTCATCACCCAGCAGATAACCGGTATGTCCTGGTGTATGGCCGAACAGCGGTACAGTCTGAATACCTGGTAAAATCGCTTCCTCGCGGAATGGCACCAGTTTGTCGTCATAAGCGCTGAAGGCGTTCCTTGCTACTTCAAAGAACGGCTTGAATGCGTCAGGCGCGCCAGCGGAAATGGTTTCATCACGCCAGAAAGCGAGTTCTTTCTCATGCACAAACAACTGCTGAACATTGCGGAAAACGGGAGTCTGCAGGGGGCCTGCAAGCCCGCCGATATGGTCAGGATGCGCGTGAGTCAGGAGAAGGGTATCAATCTGAAGCGGGTCAATGCCTGCCGCGGCCAGGGCTACCTGAAGCCGACCGCCCCAGCCATTGATACCTCCGGCACCACTGTCAATCAGGATGGTTCGCTCAGGCGTCTGGATAACGTAGACGTTGATATTAATACGGGGTACTGCTGGCACACCGCGCTTCTGCAGTAAATCCTCGGCACGTGAGCCGTCAATACCAGACAGCAGCTCAAAAGATACGTCCAGATAGCCATCACTCAGCATGGTCACAGTCATGTCACCTACTTTTTTGCGATTGATAGCCGGGGCCTGCCAGTTCAGTTGTGAAGTCATATTGGTCTCCGTTACGATTAGAGGTCATCAGGTTTTACTTTAGCAATAGTAACGAAATTTCTGGTTCGAACTGCTCATCCTGCTACGTAAACCGCTCATTCTTAAAATCCGGAGCACAGCAGGTTATATTGCTTTTGCCTTTCTCATGTAAGGTGTCGGTATTATCTTTACCGGAGCCTGTAATGGACATTATTGGAATTATCATGTCGGCGGGAAAAGCCTCTGACCAGTCCTCAAGCACCCGACAATAGTGTCCCGCCTCAATCCCCGCCAGGGCAGAAGACTCCGGCAGGTAGGCCAGGCCGTAGCCATCTTTTACTGCCTGAAGCATTGGATAAATGCTTGAAAAAGTAAGCTGCCCGTCCACTTTTTTCACAATCTCCCCCTGCCTGACAAATTCCCAGCCATACAGCGGGCCTGTGGGTGACAGACGTATATTGATGCAGTCATGTTTTTCCAGCTGAGAGGGATGTAGCGGCAGACCTCTTTCTGCAAGATAGGTGGACGATCCAATGACGACAAACCGTATGTCCGGTGCGATTCGGACGGCCACCATATCCTTTAATATGTCATCACCAATTCGGACTCCGGCATCAAAATTGCCCTCAACAATGTCGACAAAACCGTTCTGCTGCGACATTTCCACCTTGATATCCGAATATTTTTTTAGTAACGGTGACAATCGTGGCCAGAGACATTCATGAATCATGTGATCTGATACCGTAAGTCTGACCAGCCCAGCCGGTGTATGGCGCAGTCTCTGAAGAGCTGTCACGCCCGCTTCAATGCGCGCAAGACCGGGTTCAAGCGTCAGTAATAATTGTTTACCGGCTTCGGTGACAGCCACCCGCCTGGTTGTACGCATAAGTAACGGCATGCCAACGCGCTCCTCGAGACGACGTATCGTGTGTGAAAGCGTGGATGCCGAGATCCCGAGGCGGACAGCAGCCCGTGAAAAACTGCACTCCTGTGCTACTGCCATGAATGCAACATAGTCATTAAAATCGTGACGCATACCGTTCCCGTTCAGGATCTCCGATAACATTATCAGAACCATTTAGGTTCATGATGCCGATTCTGTGAGCCATCAGGCAACCCCCCCGTTCCGCTCATCCGATCATAATTTTTATAAATCTAGATATTGGTAAATCTCAATATGTGGAATAAAGTGTCGTGGTTCTGCGGCTACATCGGCCGAACGACGACATGCCAGGTCGTAAATGCTGAGACATGGCGTTTCAGTGATATTGAAAATTCGCTATATCAGGATATGTAATGAAGACGAAAAACCTGTTCTCTCCCACCAGACTAGGTCCCTACACCCTGAAGAATCGTGTTGTACTTCCGCCTTTAACCCGCTCACGGAGCTCACAACCGGGTGATATTCCGAACGAACTGATGGCTGAATATTACGCACAGCGCAGCAGTGCCGGGTTTATGGTGACCGAAGGAACACAAATCGAACCTCGTGGGCAGGGTTATGCGTGGACCCCGGGGATCTACAGCTCACGGCAAGTGGAAGGCTGGAAGAAAGTGACGCGGGCAGTGCATGAAAAAGAAGGCATCATTTTTGCCCAGCTCTGGCATGTCGGAAGAGTATCCCATAACTCCCTGCAGCCATGTAACGCCTCGCCTGTCGCTCCGTCGGCGATACCGGCAGGGGAAAACGTTAAGGTATTCATCGAAACCGGGCCGGGAGAGGGTGCGCTGGCTACCGCTTCCTGCCCCCGCGCACTGGAAAAAGAGGAAATTAGTGAGATTGTCAGGATGTACGCCGGGGCAGCTCAGAACGCCCTTGATGCCGGTTTTGACGGTGTGGAAATTCACTGTGCAAATGGATACCTGGTTAACCAGTTCATGTCATCCCATAGCAACAAAAGAGAGGATGAATATGGTGGCTCATTACATAACCGGCTGCGGTTTCTGCGCGAAGTGACGCAGGCTGTCGCTGATGTGGTCGGTAAAGACCGTGTGGGAGTCCGTTTTGCTCCGCTCTTTCAGACCACGGATGAAGTAAGGGTCTATCTTGGCCTGGTGGAAGATGATCCCCATGAAACCTATACCGAAGCCGTTAAAATTCTTGAAGAAATCGGAATAGCCTATATTTCTCTTGCTGAAGCCGACTGGGATGATGCTCCCGAATTGCCTGAAGCATTCAGAGCTGAAGTCCGTAAGTTATTCAGCGGTGTAATTATGTATGCCGGGCGATATACGCAAGAAAAAGCCGAACGGATTATCGGTGCTGGCTGGGGAGACATTATCGGATTTGGCCGCCCGTTCATAGCTAATCCGGATTTACCGCAGCGCCTTTATCATGAATGGCCACTGAATCCGGTCGATCCAACAACCATGTATGGTGGAACGGCAAAAGGCTACACAGATTATCCCGCCTTTGGCTAACCATTCTTATGAGCATCAGCTTTTCAAAAGCTGATGCTTAACGTAGAGAAGTATCGTAACATTGCAATTCCTCAATGCGACAAGTGACAGAGTTTATGCCTGATATTGATTTGAATGACGTGATTAAGGCGCTGGGAAACCCTGTTAGAAGAAAAATTCTGCATATGCTCAAGGAACCGAAAATACACTTCCATCAGCCTTATGCTGATGCGGACGAGTTCGGTGTGTGTGTCAGTATCATTCAGGAAAAGGTCGGGCTCTCACAGTCTACCGTTTCTCTTTACCTCTCAGCTCTTCAACGGGCACAACTTGTTACTTCTCAGCGCATCGGTCCCTGGACGTACTACAAACGTGACAATGATAAAATAAGGGTTGTTCTTGAGTTGCTGAAAAATACAATCTGATACAGGACTGAGCACATTCAGTGTAACAGTACCGGGGGTTCGTACTTGCGATCCCGGCAGGCATTCCATGAAAGCGCACTAATTCCTCAATATCAGGCTGCAGACCGGTCATAAGAGGCTAATAGTTTTGCAAAATATCCACCAGTTTGGGTCAAATCACTCTGTCGGTTGGTGTGCATACTCGGTGCAAGGACCTGCAGATATTTAAGATGGCGGATAGCTTGTTACAGTGCCGCTGATGACATTCCGACCCTGTTGCCGTCCGGGTAAGATAATACCTCTGACAGCGGTCATAAAAGCCCAACATAATTGTCTTTCGAGCCATATATTAATCGCTCATCGCGCTCTCTTTTTCGAAGAGGTGTCACTTAATCATGATCGGTCAGTACAAAAAGACAGTGCTTTTCCAAATTCCGGACGGTTGTATGCGAAAACGGTGAAGCTCAACAAATGGTGTCATCGCTGTGCAATGCTCTGCGGGCTCATTCTTTCAGTTAACTGTTTGGTTACAGCTTCAATGAAGTATTTCAGTTAATTCACAGCGAGGGTTTGAGGAAACCACGCTGTGATTACCCAACGCTCATCCGGAGCATCCGGATTGAACTGTCGCTGGAGCTTGTTGGGCGACACGATACTGGCCTCGCCTTTACATGCCCTCGGGCTCCGGTATCCGACCTGAGCCTTTATCCCGACACGTTTCATCAGTCGCCAGACTCTGTTCACTCCGCACTGTTGCCCGCTGTCCCGCAGATCCAGATGGATTTTGCGATAACCATAGACGCATCCCGATTCCAGCCAGAACTGTTTAATCTGTCCTGTCAGTCTCAGGTCTGCCTGATGGCGTTGTGAATGCGGCTGCTGAAGCCAGGCGTAAAAACCACTGGGATGTTCATCCAGCACCCGACAGAGCAGGCGAACAGGCCAGCAATAGGTGTTGTCACGAATAAAGGCGTACCTCAGTCGGACAGCTTTGCGAAGTACGCCGCGGCTTTTTTTAATATGTCCCGTTCGTCGGTAACCCGCTTCAGCTCTTTCTGAAGACGGCGGATCTCGGCCTGAGCATCTGACTGTTCTTTATTAGTGGAAGAATCCGGACCGTAGTTCTTTATCCAGGCGTAAAGGCTGTGGGTGGTGATATCGAGACGCGTTGCAACGCTGGCAACAGAATAACCGCGATCAACAACCTGTTTGACTGCTTCAATTTTAAACTCTTCAGGATAACGCTTACCGCTCATGGGCACCTCTCTTTAAGTCATCTTAAATGACTCTGAGGTGTCTGTTAAACCTGTGGCGATTCACCTCGCGTCCTTCCGTTCAGTATAGCCTCAGTCCCTGACACCACCCGAGAACGGAATGACGTCCCCTTTCTCCCTCCCGGTGTTGCGTTCAAGCTCCCTGACATACTGCTGTAAAAGTATAAGGTTATGTAACAGCTCTACATTTTCAGCCATCATCTTTTTGATTTCTTCCCTCAGCTCATTTCTCTGACGGCGATACTTTTCTTTCAGCTTGATCTGCTGCTCAATGCCCTGCTCATCAACCGGCGCGGTGCCCTGGCACGTTTTTTTCAGACTGCGGATAGCCTCCCTGACCTGCCTGTACTCAGGACAGTTATAATTCAGGGTGCCGTTTGCCAGCCCCGCTCGTTTTTCCACAGCATACTGGCTGATACGCTCCCCTGATAACATCAGTTCCCTCAGGGCCTGCTCTGCTCTTGCCTGTGTTTTTTTAACCCCCGACTGTTCGTTCGTCATGCTCTATTCATCCTTTTCAAAAAAACGGACAGCATCTGCATAAAAATCTCTCTCAAGCATCAGAAAATCCCTGTCAGCCTGAGGAGCATTATTTCGCACGGCAATCTCCAGAAGGTTGTCATAATGAGCCATCCTGCGTTTCCACACGGGAACAGAATCAGCTCCGGCCAGCATGTTCTCACATCCCGGATTGCAGGACGCTGACTGAACAACCGCCTTAAACTCGCAGTCATGGCCATTCATGCAATAAAAACCGTTTCCAAGAGATACCAGTTTTTGCCCGCCTCGTTTAGCCATGCTCATCGCTTTTTTCAGTGTAGGAAACGTCATCTGATGTAAGTGCCCACCTCTCTGGGACATCAGTAACTTCCCGCCTTCGCCATAAAGCAGGCCTTCATGCTGATAAGAAACAGCCCTGGAAGCTGAGAGTTCGGTATCAACCCTCTCAATCTCGGCAGCGAATGCCTGAGGGATCGCCCGGCTAAAATGCGAAGCGTTGAGTGCACCGGACATATACCACTCCGTCATGCCTCTGATTAAGTGCTTAAACTGCCGGATAAGATCATTAGTAGAAATCAGATCAAGACGCCTGAGGTGTACAGCAAGTGAACGGCGAAACTGATGGGTTCGCAATGGCCAGAAAGCCCCCTCCCGAATCTCCATCGCAACGCGTTCATCATCACGTATGTTTGGATTTAAAAGCCTGAACTCATCAATATGGTCACGTCGGATGAACAGATGGTGTCTTTTCACAAATTTCTTTGCCCACTCAGTCTGGCGCTGCGTCCCCATAAAAGAGAGTTTTTGCTCCGAGAACCACGACCTGATATTTAAAGACAATGGAACATTGTCCAGCGTCTTCCCGTCCAGGCCTGTCATGATTTGATTAATTCTGCGTAAATGCTGAAAAGGCTTTTCCACATAGCGACAAACAACCCAGTCTTCGTGACTTCCACCTTCCGGGGCGAACTTATGCAACACCGAACGAAGTCCCAGGATATCACCATCATAAATCAGTGAACCGTGCATCACGCCAAGCACTTCGCTGTGTCTCATCCCCGACATGGCCTGTATCACATTCATGACTTTTAACGTCAGCTCAAAATGCCAGGTGTTCAGCTTTATGTGATCAACGCCAATAAAATCAGATCTCCAGCGCTTATTTTTATGTACCGAGAACCAGCCCTGCATCCCGGGGCCAAGTGTCGCGAAAAGCGCCCGAATTTCCCCGGCAACAATATTGTAGTAATACGCGGCCCGGTAATCCGGTATGCTTTTTGCTGTCCCTCTTTTACGGGCTTCCAGCATCGACGTATAGTAAGGCGAATCATAAAAACCGTTTATGATAGCGCACAGCCGGGAAAACCCGTCAAAATCGAAATCACTGATTTCAGCATCCAGTTCAGTAATCAGCCCTTCCCAGACAGACATCATAAGACTGAAAGGCATACAATATGTCTGGTTTGAATCATCCACACTGTTGTAACTGTCGAAGCTAATATCAGGAAAGTAACCGTATTTTCGAAGACGGGTATGACCTGTCAGCGAGATATCCGCCAGGTCCATAAAGTAATTACGTAATGTTCTTTCAGAACGCTTCCTGCCGTGCTCATCCTCCTCCTTCATCTTTACAATGAAAGCATTCCGGACAAGCGGAAAACGAAGCTGAAACAGACTGCGATACCCCATAGACTCAATAATACGGGCTCCCGCCACAATGTTTGCACATTTCCGGATCAGGGACTGCGTCTTCGCGGTCCTGCCGACAATCCAGAGCAGGCTGGCTGAGATGATTTTGGCTTCAAGACGCAGTTCAGGATCCCGTATGCCTGAAAAATTAACGGTTCTTAACGTTTCACCAATATGGGTTCTGACATAGCGATTGGTCCAGACATCATCCCTGAAATAAATATTCAGCGTCTCCTCATTGATAAAACGCATATCATGTTCATCTGAGCTGGCGATAACCAGGCAGTTATTCAGACGTTCAAAGCTTTTGTTTTCTAGTGCCTCACAGATGATATCCTCAGTCGGAAACTCATCCCCTGAACGAAGCGGCGTTCCGGCAGGAAACTCCGCCATTCGACTACGGCTTACCTCTTTTTTCTTCAAATCTGCCATACCGGAGCCACACCTTCTCGCTGAAGTTTAACGCGCGCTTTTTTCAGGGTCGCCTCATCTACCAGCCCAAGCCGTAAATCAATCTTCAGGAGTAACGTTTCATAACGCTCCACAGCATTGACCGAACCGATGTACAACGGTTTTCCATACTCGATAGCATGCCTGAATGACAGCAGGAGCCATACAGACTCCAGCGTTTCCACAACGCAACTTTTTGAACATTCGACACAATGAGAAAAATCCGCACAAGCCTTTGGTGTCCGGCCAAATCGTTTTTGCTTTTTTATAAAGCGCAATTCAATATCTGTAGGCGGCTCCTGCGATCGACATCCCAGGCCATTCAATAAAAGATCCACACCCTCATCGCTTCCACGCAGATCGATCCCCAGCTCATCAGCAACTTTTACCCGCTCGGATAACGCACGTGTCGCAATCCCCTGATTCATAAGCGTATCAAGTGCAGCACTGAAGTTTTCCTTCGCCCCCTGTGGGTTACCTGCAGCATAATTCCGCCTGTAAGTGCCCCAGTTATGCTGTGCTTTTTCCGCCGTAATCAGACCATTCTTTAATGTTCTGTCCGTATACTGCTCAGACGTTTTGCGCAAGCCAGAAACGGTAATTGATGGAAGCGAGGGATTAAGCTGCCGCATCGTGGCCCACGCCCCCTCAGAGTTAGAAAATTTAGTCAGATGACTGGGATTAAGAGAATAAAGCTTACGGAATTTCACCTGCGGCTCACTCAGAAACAGCGCCTGTACCGGAGGGAAGTTATCTGCGGAAACCAGATAGTTAACGATGTCGTCCCTGAGCCTGATAAAAGACAGAAACCAGTAATAGCCCGCACGTTTGGTCACATACTCCGATTTACCTATCGTCAGACGTATATACTTATTCGCTCTCCCCTTATAAACATAATCAGTGCTGATACCCTTTTCATCCAGATGTATATCATCCCGCGTCAGACCCAGAACCTGAGAGGTGTTTCCCCATGTGTGGTAACAGAACAGAAAAAAAGAAGTAAGAAAGTAATTTTCCAGAACGTCCCTGATGATGATCTCTGCCCTGCTGACCCCGTTCTCTCCCGGATACCGGAAATACGCTTCATAAACAGGTGCCAGCAAAGACGGTGAGAAATGCCGCACCCCTTTTTCCGATTTAGCGATATGCTCCCGGATACATCCCGCAAGGAACTCATTCATGGATGACAACTGCCTCAGGATCTCGGAAAGTTCATTCCTGGTATAGCTATCCCTTCCCTGCTGCTGATACGTTCCTTTCGGTAAGAATTCATATTCATACCGCCTCTGAATCTGCCCGCCCGTAAGCAAAAACCGGTTGACCACGGACAAGTAGTGTCTTGCCATCCTGACTGAAATTTTTCGCCGACGAATATCGTTCATGAGATGTTTAATATACATTTCAACGCCTTCAGCCGTGCCATAGTCATACTGATTGACTGACTGCCATATAAAAAACATATTGAGATAACGGAAAATGGTTAACCTTCCGGCGGGACGGTAAGACAGAAGAAATCGTTTCAGAGAGGCAATAAAATCGCGTTTTTCAGGGCGGGCAAGATGCGAATGTTCACTAAACCATCCGGGGAGCAACACATAATCTGAAAAATGAGCCTGAAGATAAACGTCAAGTAAATAATATCGGTTCAGATCCCGCTGAGTGATGTGTCCGCTGACCGTCTCCCATGACAGCACATTTTCGGCCATCCACGTTATCTGCGTTTCACTCCGGCTCATATATGGCTCCATCGCGACCTGCAGCACCGTCAATCAATGCGTCCATGACCCCGGCGACTGCATCAGAAATCTGGTTTTGCTGAAGAAAGACGATGTATTTCATCGTCGTATTTTCGCTTTTATGGCCCATCCAGTATTTTACTGTACCCAGCGCATTTGCGGCCTGATCGGGATAGCAACTCAGTGCCGAGCGTAAAAAATGGGTCGCAAACGTTGCCCGCAAATCATGGGGTTTATGTCTGAACACATTTCCCGGAGCAGACCGGGCCAGGCGATGGCGAAAACTGTACCAGCGGGAGTAAAAGGCTTTTTCAGACATCCGTTTCCCGTTTGCCATTAAAAATAAAGGCTCGTGCCGCCCTTCCCCACCCTGTCGTGCACGCCATTTTTGGATCTTCTTTTCATACTCCTCATCCGCCAGATAATCCAGAACCTGCTCGTACAATCGTCTGGTGATGAAGAGTTCTCGCGTCATCCCAAACTTCGTATGAACTCCGCATCTCGGACCAATATGAAGCCCCCTGATGGTCAACTCAGATACAGGGACACTGGCAAGGTACTCTTCAGTAAAGAGTGACGACGGCAGGGTCAGCATTTCATCCAGCCGTAACCCACAATTTTTCATCAGCACAATCATTAAACTGAACAACCCGGACTCAGATTTCAGTGCCTCATCCAGGATATGAACCTCTGCATCATTCAGTGGGTTGATTGTCCTTTTTGTTGTGCTGGTTATCCTGATGGCAAGATCCGAACTTATCACCTTGCGTCGCCCGTCAACGACTTTTTCGACCAACGTAAAAAATGAGCTGGCAGCCAGCTCACCACACTTGCCCAGAAATACGTAAAACCGTCGGATAACGCTGATGTACACCGCCGCGGTGGATGAGGCGATGCGCCCCTGCCTTACGGCCCCCAGAAGATACTCCCTGAAGCCATATGTAGGGCTTTGGTATTTCAACGTTCCCGGGGTGAAAGGGTCAAGTCCGTTATCCTCCAGCCACCTTATCCAGCGTAAAAATGCCCGGGCTAAAGGCTTTAAATCCCTGGCCTGCAGGATAGCTTTATCCATAAGATAAAAGTGTACATATCGGCTCAGTTTTCGATTCTGGATGCCGCTAATATAAGGTATTTCAGCATACAGAAATCCGGGTTCAAATTTCAGTTTCGGCTCTGTTGCATCCAGTTTGCTGACACGCCCATAACGCGCATGAATGTTAGTGATTATCCTCACAGTCTGTCGCCCTGAAACGCCACCTCATGCCTACACTATAAATCCGGAAGAAGAAAAAACAAACAACCAGGTTGCCGGGAGTGAATATGCAAATCAGGAGGAAAGTAAAAGATGTAACGACACCATCACGATGCAATACATTGACCTCAACACGTTACCCGGACCATACGTGATAAACATCACAAATCCTTTGAGTGAAGAACTTAAGATGTGATTTTCATTTCCCGGCACAAACCGTGCCCTTAAAAAACAGGCAACGGATACATCTTAATGCCAGAAGTAAACCTTAATTGATTGAATACAGCCTGAGTCCATTGCAAAAATAACACACAGGGTAAATTCGCATATACAGAACCCAACGAAAAGCAAAAGAAACCTGTAACACATTTCGTTTACCTGTCACTTTCAATTGTAAAAGCCAGCAGAAAAAGCGCATATAACTATATTTATCCCTGCGGGGACTTTTGTTTGTGCTATATATTTTTTACAGAGAACCGCAACGCGTCCAAACACAAGAATATATTTACCTCTGGAAAATGGTCTGACTCCCTTTCACGTGGTTGTAGTGACCTGTTCTGTGATTCATGTAATGTCTTTTCTGGATGAGGAAAATATGTCATCACTGATATTTTATACAGACGAAGCACAAGCACTGATTGTAACAGATACCCTTGCCGTCACCGATAATGGGGAGCCGTTATCTTTTGTTTCCAAAGCAGGTTACATCCCCCAGCTAAGAACCATCATAGCAGGTACGGGGGCAGGTGGATTTTCTAACACCTGGTTGCTTGAAGCATCAACCAGAATGGTCGTATCAGGTATACAAAATCTCAATTATCATACATCGGCCTGTCTAAGGAGGCTGTGGAAACAATACAAGCATGACCATGCAATTCCCTCTTCTTCAACGGTGACAACCAGTGTTTATCAGTTCGCAATTTGCGAGGAAACAGGAAATATCGTTTCGTTCGCCTATCGCTCAGTCCATGATTTCGAATCAGAGCAATTACAATACGGAACAGGAGTAAAACCTGAGTGCCAAATCCTGGATGGGGATTTGTTGCAGACAATTCCTGTAATGATGAATGAACAAAGGGCTATACAGGCGACATACTCACACCCGGAACGGATCCATATTGGCGGTGAGATGATTGCGCATTATCTGACATCATCTATGTATCAATGCTTTAAGATTGGGGAATTTGAGGATTTCAGAACTCAGGGAGAGTATATATTGAGCAGGATTTAGGCAAAACGCGGTTCAGATAAAGTGCTTTTAACAGGCTTGCTGAACATTAAAAGGATATCTCTCAATTACGATGAATAGCTTGAATTCTAAAAATAGAAAAGTAGAGTTTAACTCTAAATACATAAAAACAAGAGTAAAGGAGCAGCCGCCAAAGCAGCCGCGCATGATGTTGATCGAGAAGCGGATCATCTCATACGCCGGAATGCGGCTGTTGCCGTAGGCCGGGTGCGGCACGCGCTTGTACGGCAGCGCAAAGATGCTGTCCATCTCTTCGGTTGAGAGCGGGATCGCCGGTGGGTTAACCCAGATATAGCGCTCGCCGTGCTTTTGCATCAGCGCACGCGCACAGCCCGGGTTGGTTTCGTGGTGCAGAATACGGGACGCGTGGGCGTACAGCACTTTGTCGGCCTTGACCTTCTCGAAGGACGGCAGCAGCACGTAGGTCTTTTCCCACGGCTTCGGACGCGGCGGCTGTACCACAACGGCTTTGGCTTCGGCTTTCTTCGGCGCAACGGGCTTGTTGTCCGCGCACGGCAGATCGTCGCCGTACGGATGCGGGATCGGGTCGATTTTGCCCGGCATATCGATGATGCGTGAATCCACGCCGCTCCAGCCCGGCAGCGCCTCTTTCACCATGATCGCGGTGTTGCGCACGTCGCGGATCTCGCTCACCGGCTCGCCCTGGGCCAGACGGTGCGCGACTTCCACCAGCGGACGTTCGCCGTTGCCGAAGATCAGCATATCGGCTTTGGAATCCACCAGCACCGAACGGCGCACGGTATCAGACCAGTAATCGTAATGCGCGGTGCGGCGCAGGCTCGCCTCAATGCCCCCCAGGATGACCGGCACGTCTTTCCATGCTTCTTTGCATCGTTGGGTGTAAACGAGAGTCGCGCGATCCGGGCGTTTGCCCGCGACGTTATCCGCCGTGTAGGCATCGTCGTGGCGCAGCTTACGGTCGGCGGTGTAGCGGTTGATCATCGAGTCCATGTTCCCGGCGGTGACGCCGAAGAACAGGTTAGGTTTGCCGAGCGTCATGAACGCATCTTTGCTGTTCCAGTCAGGCTGGGAGATGATCCCCACGCGGAAGCCCTGTGCTTCCAGCATACGGCCACAAATCGCCATGCCAAAGCTCGGGTGGTCGACGTAGGCATCGCCTGTTACCAGAATAATATCGCAGCTGTCCCAGCCCAGTTGGTCCATCTCTTCCCGGGACATCGGCAGAAACGGCGCCGGTCCAAAGCAGGCCGCCCAGTACTGGGGCCAGGAGAAGAGGTCACGATCCGGTTGGATCAGGGAGATTGCGCTCATAATGCTTCCGAAGAAAAAATAGACAAAAGGAGCGGGATTATACGCCGGATTAACAGAGGAAATGAAGGGGTATTGTGCGGGCTGTTGCCCTCACCCCAACCCTCTCCCACAGGGAGAGGGAGAAAAGCAATTTATGGCGCCGGGTTGACCAGTATCTGCCCCACCGATCCCCGGTCCATCATCTCCAGCGTCTGGCTGTGGAACAGGAACGGGAAGTGCGGCCACGAAGGCTGACCGTAGTAAACGAGCAGTTCGACCTGACCGTCCACCCACACGGTATCTTTCCAGCCCCGGTCTTCCGGGAACGGCATTGCGCCGTTCACGTTGCGGATCAGGAACGATACCCCTTCAATGTGGAACGACTGCGGCATGTCGGAACGCACCGTCCAGCGCTCCCAGGTGCCCTGCTGGGCGGTAATATCAATGCGGTTAACGTCCCACAGCGTCCCGTTGATGCCCGGATCGTCCCCCAGGCTGATATCGCGGCTGCGCACCGGGGCGCCGCTCATGATCTCCTGCGGCAGCAGGCGCATAGGCAGGCTGTCGGTCACCAGCGGCAGCAGGCCGGTCGGACGCAGGGTTAACACCAGCGTAGAGACCAGAATGCTCGACGGCTCGAAGAAGCCGCGAATGCGATCGACAATGCTCGCCGCCTCCCCGCAGGTTAAAGAGACTTCATCGCCGTTGGTCATATCCACGAGGATCTCCCGGCGTTCGCCCGGCGATAGCGCCAGCTGCTTCACGGAAACCGGCGCGGGTAAAAAGCCCTGGTCGCCGGAGATCACGTGCAGCGCACGACCATCGCTCATTTGCAGCTGATAGCGGCGCGAGTTAGAGGCGTTCAGCAGGCGAAGGCGCACCCAGCCGCGAGAGACTTCGACAAACGGGCTCTGCGCGCCGTTCACCAGCAGCGTATCGCCCACAAAGCCGCCGCTGCCCGGCTCGCTGTACTCCGGCGTACCAAAGTTATCCAGACGTTTGTCCTGAATAATGACCGGGAAATCATCCACGCCGTAGTGATTCGGGATCGGCAGGGATTTACTTATTTCATCTTCTATCAGCCACATCCCCGCCAGGCCGTTATAGACCTGCTGCGCGGTGCGGTTCGGGGTGTTGGCGTGATACCACAGGGTCGCGGCGCTCTGGCGAATAGGCAGCACCGGCGCCCAGTCGGCGTTAGGCGACATCATGCGCGCCGGGCCGCCAATCAGCGGGCCTGGCACCTGCAACCCGCTGATGGTCATCGCGACGTTTTCAGCGGTGCGGTTACTGTAAATCAGCTTGACGTCATCGCCGTTCCAGACGCGGATAGTTGGCCCAAGATAGCGACCGTTAATCCCCCATACCGGCGCGCGCGTGCCCTGGGTGAACGACCAGTGGCTGCGTTGCAGGGTCAGGAAAAGCGGCTGACCGCGACGGGATTCAATTAACGGCGGAATGGGCAGCGGCGGTTGCTGCCCGGCGGCGTTGGCTGTCAACGGCATCGCACCCGCACACAGGGCAATACCCGAAGCCTGAATAAACTGACGCCGACTGAGTGACATATAAGCTCCATCTGAAACGACTAACAACGCGGGAATTCGTTTTCCCTTTAACGCCGGATTACTTTTCCCCGGCGGCTTCTCGTTCTGCGACCTCTTTGTCGAGCTGCGCGATATGGTTCGCCATCAGCTCACGACAGTGCGTCGCCAGCTCGCGAACCTGATCTTTACCGTACTTGCTGGTATCGACCGGCGGCAGCATTTCGACAATCACCAGCCCGTTATTCAGGCGGTTAAGATTAATCTTATTAGAAGTATTGGAAACACACACGGGAATAATTGGAACACCTGCCGCAATCGCAGCATGAAACGCACCCGTTTTGAATGGCAGCAGGCCGCGACCCCGGCTGCGCGTCCCTTCCGGGAACATCCAGATGGAGATTTTGCGCTTCTTAAAATGGTTCACCACTTCCGCAATGGTGCTGTGCGCCTTGGCGCGGTTATTGCGGTCGATGAGCAGGTTACCGGTCAGCCAGTAGAGCTGGCCGAAGAACGGGATCCACAGCAGGCTCTTTTTGCCCACGGTCACGGTCGGCGGCAGAACGATGTTAGCGGCGGTCACCATATCGTAGTTGTTCTGATGATTAGCGATATAGATGGCGTTACCGAAGTTCTCCGCCCCTTCAGGCAGACGTTTTTCGACCTTCAGGCCAAACAGCGGCGCAAGACGACCGAACATGTGACCAAAGGTCGCAACATGCTTCGGGTTACGCGGACTGAAAAGGCAATAGATGCAGCCGAAAACACAGACCAGAATGCAGTAGATAACGGTAAGAATTAGACGAACAATGTATAGCATAGCGACCTCTGAAGCCCCAACAGCTGACAATTATACTTCACCTGTGGCCAGGTAAGGACTTTATTACGAGCGCGTATTGTTAATCGCAACGCACGAATTAACAACGTTTTTACGGGAAATTTTACTGAATTCCCCCCCTCCGGAACAGAGGGGGGTAAAGCGGATTACTCTTCGCTGTTGCCCGCGCTGCTGCGAGCAGGAGAATCAATCTCCACGCGGTCGATTCGCTGCAAGCCGCGCATCAGCGAGCCGCGACGCCCGCGCTCGCCGACCACCTTCTGCAACTCTTCCGGGCGCAGCTTGATTTTGCGTTTGCCCAAGTGAATGGTGAGCGTGCTCTGCGGCGGCAGGAGAAACAGGTGCGCCAGGCCATCTTCGCCTTTTGCCGCTTCCGCCGACGGGATGTTGATGATCTTGTTACCCTTGCCTTTGGACAGCTCCGGCAGATCGCTCACCGGGAACATCAGCATTCGGCCTGCGGCGGTGATGGCGAGCAGCATGTCGCTCTCGTTCTCAATCACCAGCGGCGTCATGACGTGCGCGTTGTCCGGCAGGCTGATCAGCGCTTTACCCGCGCGGTTGCGCGACACCAGATCGTTAAAGGTACAGATGAAGCCGTAACCCGCGTCGGAGGCCATCAGCAGCTTCTGCTCGTCGGCCTCCATCAGCATATGGTCAACGGTCGCGCCCGGCGGCAGCGTCAGCTTGCCGGTCAGCGGCTCGCCCTGGCCGCGCGCGGACGGCAGCGTGATCGGATCGATGGCGTAGCTGCGGCCCGTGGAGTCGATAAACGCCACCGGCTGGTTGCTCTTGCCTTTCACTGCCGCCTTGAAGCTGTCGCCCGCTTTGTAGCTCAGCCCCGGCGCGTCAATATCGTGACCTTTGGCGCTACGTACCCAGCCGCTCTGAGAGAGCACGATGGTGACCGGCTCAGACGGCAGCATGTCGTGCTCGTTCATCGCCTTCGCCTCTTCGCGCTCGTTCAGCGGAGAGCGACGGTCGTCGCCAAAGGCCTGGGCATCGGCCTGAAGTTCTTTTTTCAGCAGGTTATTCATCTTGCGCTCGGAGGCCAGGATGCCCTGCAACTGGTCGCGCTCTTTTTCCAGCTCGTTCTGCTCACCGCGAATTTTCATCTCTTCCAGTTTGGCGAGATGGCGCAGCTTGAGTTCGAGGATGGCTTCGGCCTGCGTTTCGCTGATGCCAAAGCGCGACATCAGCGCGGGCTTCGGCTCGTCCTCGGTACGAATGATCTCAATCACTTCGTCGATATTGAGGAACGCCACCAGCAAACCTTCAAGGATATGCAGGCGCTTGAGCACTTTCTCCAGACGGTGATTCAGACGACGGCGCACCGTATCGCGGCGGAAGGTCAGCCATTCGGTGAGGATCTCCAGCAGGTTTTTCACCGCCGGGCGACCGTCGAGGCCAATCATGTTCAGGTTAACGCGGTAGCTTTTTTCCAGATCGGTGGTGGCGAACAGATGGTTCATCACCTGCTCCATGTCCACGCGGTTGGAGCGCGGCACAATCACCAGACGGGTCGGGTTCTCGTGATCCGATTCGTCGCGCAGGTCGTCCACCATCGGCAGCTTTTTATTGCGCATCTGGGAGGCGATCTGCTCCAGCACTTTCGCGCCGGAAACCTGGTGCGGCAGCGCGGTGATCACCACGGCGCCGTCTTCTTTATTCCACACCGCGCGCATCCGCACGGAGCCGCGACCGTTCTGGTAGATTTTGCGGATTTCCGCGCGGGAGGTGATGATCTCGGCTTCGGTCGGATAGTCCGGCCCCTGCACGATATCCAGCAGCTCATCCAGCGAGGTTTTCGGCTGTTCAATCAGGGTGATAGCGGCTTGCGCCACTTCGCGCAGGTTGTGCGGCGGAATGTCCGTCGCCATGCCCACGGCGATCCCGGTGGTGCCGTTCAGCAGGATGTTCGGCAGACGCGCAGGCAGCATTTTCGGCTCCTGCATCGTGCCGTCGAAGTTTGGCACCCAGTCGACGGTTCCCTGACCCAGCTCGCCCAGCAGCACTTCAGCGTATTTGGACAGACGGGATTCGGTGTAACGCATCGCCGCAAAGGACTTCGGATCGTCCGGCGCACCCCAGTTCCCCTGGCCGTCGACCAGCGGGTAACGGTAGGAGAACGGCTGTGCCATCAGCACCATCGCTTCATAGCAGGCGCTGTCGCCGTGCGGATGGTATTTACCGAGCACGTCACCAACGGTACGGGCGGATTTTTTGAACTTGGCGCTGGCATTCAGCCCCAGTTCAGACATTGCATAGACGATGCGGCGCTGAACGGGTTTCAGGCCATCACCGATAAACGGCAACGCCCTGTCCATGATGACGTACATGGAGTAGTTCAGGTAGGCGTTTTCCGTGAATTCATGTAGCGCGAGGCGCTCTGCCATATCGCTCATTAAATGTGATTCCTCAACTCAGAAACCTGCTGGTTTCAGGCAATATTGCCGCAGATACTACCTTATCTGGCGCGTTGAGTCACAAAGAAAAAGGGCCGCATCGGCGGCCCTTTTTAGGTTATTTGTTCAGCTTGATAACCTGCTTCACGTCGATTTCAAATTCGTTCCAGTCTTTGTCGACTTTACCCTGAAGCTCCACCTTATCCTGCGGCGTTACGGTCACGCCGTTCCAGCGTTTGTGGTCGATCTCAACCACCACCGTACCGCTCTCATCGCGGAAGGTGTAGCGGTCATCGGACAGGCGCTCGGTGATGTTCCCGCGCAGTTTGACCCAGCTGTCGTCCTTCATATCCTTAACCTTTGCCGCCGTGGTCAGGTTGGCGTTGTTATCGACAAAACCGCCCTGCTGAGATTGCGTCTGGGTCGCGGTAGCCGACGGGCCGTTAAATCCGCCCTGTGCAGCAAAAACCGGGGCCGTAACGATCATCATAACGGCAGCCATCGCAGCGAATTTTTTCATTGTCATCTCTCCCTTTAATGTGGTTTCGCAGTCCATTAAACAGGGTAATCCTTAACAACTTCTTAAGGGGAAAATTTATTTATTTTTACTGTACAGCGGACAGAGCCAGAGGGTTTACTGGCGTCATCAAGGAGGGAACATGCGCATTTTACTGGTTGAAGACGACAGGCTGATTGGCGACGGCATCAAGGCCGGCTTAAGCAAAATGGGGTTTAGCCTGGACTGGTTTACCGACGGCAAAACCGGCCAGGCCGCCCTTTTTTCTGCCCCTTACGACGCCGTGGTGCTTGACCTCACCCTGCCCGAAATCGACGGGCTTGAGATCCTGCGCGCGTGGCGCGAAGCGGGCCGCAGCGAGCCGGTGCTGATCCTCACCGCGCGGGATGCGCTCGACCAGCGCGTCGAGGGGCTGCGCCTGGGCGCCGACGACTATCTCTGCAAGCCGTTTGCGCTCATCGAAGTGGCCGCCCGCCTGGAAGCGCTGGTGCGCCGCAGCCACGGGCAGGCGCGCAGCGAGCTTCGCCACGGCAAAGTGACGCTCGATCCCACCAGCCTGATTGCCACCCTCAACGGAGAAACGCTGGTGCTGAAACCGAAAGAGTTCGCCCTGCTGGAGCTGCTGATGCGTAACACCGGGCGGGTGCTGCCGCGCAAGCTTATCGAAGAGAAGCTCTACAACTGGGACGACGATGTCTCCAGCAACGCCGTGGAGGTTCACGTTCATCACCTGCGCCGCAAGCTCGGCAGCGAGTTTATCCGCACCGTTCACGGCATCGGCTATACCCTGGGTGACGCATGACGCTGACGCAACGCCTGAGCCTGAAGCTGCGCCTGACGCTGCTCTTTTTACTGCTGTCGCTGACCGCGTGGTTCGCCGCAAGCGTCGTTGCCTGGCAGCAAACGACCCACAAGCTCGACAAGCTGTTCGACACCCAGCAGATGCTGTTTGCCAAACGGCTGCTGACGATGGATCTGAACGAGATCGGTGCGCCCGCGCGGATGCGGGAGATCCCGAAAAAGGTGAAGCACGGGCGGCTGGACGACGACGCGCTGGCCTTCGCCATTTACTCCACCGACGGCAAAATGCTGCTTAACGACGGCGAAAACGGGCGCGATATTCCCTATCACTATCGCCGCGAAGGCTTTGATAACGGGCGCTTGCAGGACGATAACGACGAGTGGCGCTTTTTATGGCTGACCTCACCGGACGGGAAGTACCGGGTGGTGGTCGGCCAGGAGTGGGAATACCGTCAGGAGATGGCGCTGGAGGTGGTCAGCTCCCAGCTGACGCCGTGGCTGGTGGCGCTGCCGCTGATGCTGCTGGTGCTGATCCTGTTATTGAGCCGTGAGCTAAAGCCGCTGAAAAAGCTGGCGCAGACCCTGCGCGCCCGCTCGCCGGACGCCACCGACGCCCTGCCCGTCGCGGGCGTTCCCGCCGAGGTGCGCCCGCTGCTCGACGCGCTAAACCATCTGTTCAGCCGAACCCAGACGATGATGGCCCGCGAGCGCCGCTTTACCTCTGACGCCGCCCACGAGCTGCGCAGCCCGCTGACCGCGCTGAAGGTGCAAACCGAGGTGGCGCAGCTGTCGCAGGACGACCCTCAGGCGCAGGCAAAAGCGCTGTCGCAGCTTCACGCGGGCATTGACCGGGCGACCCGGCTGGTGGAGCAGCTGCTGACGCTCTCGCGTCTGGATTCGCTGGATAACCTCGACGGCACGGAAAACCTGCTGATGTCGGACGTCCTGCAATCCGCGGTGATGGACAGCTATCACGTCGCGCAGCAGGCGGGAATCGACGTGCGCCTGCACATCAACGCCCCGCAGACCGCGCGCACCGGGCAGCCGCTGCTGCTCAGCCTGCTGGTACGAAACCTGCTCGATAACGCCGTGCGCTACAGCCCGCGCGGGAGCGTGGTGAACGTGACGCTCGACGCCCGCAGCTTTAGCGTATGCGATAACGGCCCCGGCATTTCCCCCGAGGCGCTGGCGCGCGTTGGCGAACGCTTTTACCGCCCGCCGGGACAGAGTGAAACCGGCAGCGGTCTGGGGTTATCTATCGTCAGGCGCATCGCCGCGCTGCACGGGATGCGCGTCACCCTGGACAATGCGCCCGAAGGCGGCTTCGAGGCGAAGGTCAGCTGGTAGCGGGATTATTGCTTCTCAAGCAAAAGACTTTGCACATTTTGCTCATTTTCTCGTCGCGTCTTCGCGCGTAGAATTGTGACCATACTCTCACTTTTCGAGGACACATAATGAGCAACGTTTTAATTATCAACGGCGCGAAAGAGTTCGCCCACTCTAAAGGCCAGCTGAACGACACCCTGACCGAGGTCGCGGACGGTTTCCTGCGCGACGCCGGGCATGATGTTAAGGTCGTGCGCGCGGACGGCGATTACGACGTGAAAGCCGAAGTGCAGAACTTCCTGTGGGCCGACGTGGTTATCTGGCAGATGCCGGGCTGGTGGATGGGCGCGCCGTGGACCGTGAAAAAGTACATGGACGACGTATTCACCGAGGGCCACGGTTCGCTGTATGCCAGCGACGGTCGTACCCGTTCAGACGCCTCTAAAAAATACGGCTCCGGCGGCCTGATTCAGGGCAAAAAATATATGCTCTCCCTGACCTGGAACGCCCCAATTGAAGCCTTCACCGAGAAAGATCAGTTCTTCGAAGGCGTGGGCGTAGACGGTGCGTATCTGCCGTTCCACAAGGCGAATCAGTTCCTCGGGATGGATCCGCTGCCGACCTTTATCGTCAACGACGTGATTAAAATGCCTGACGTGCCGCGCTATATCGCAGAATATCGCAAGCATCTCGCGGAAATTTTTGCTTAACTGTCAGGCTGGAATTAGAAGGAGTTAACCATGCTTACCGTTATTGCTGAAATCCGTACTCGTCCAGGTCAACATCACCGCCAGGCGGTGCTGGATCAGTTCGCGAAAATTATCCCGACCGTACTGAAAGAAGAAGGCTGCCACGGCTACGCGCCAATGGTAGACGCCGCCACCGACGCCAGCTTCCAGGCAACCGCGCCGGACTCAATCATCATGGTTGAGCAGTGGGAAACCGTGGCGCACCTCGAAGCGCACCTGCAAACCGCGCACATGAAAGCGTGGAGCGACGCGGTGAAAAGCGACGTGCTGGAAACCCATATCCGTATTCTGGAGCAAGGGGTTTAGCGCCCTGTTTTGCCCGGTGGCGCTACGCTTACCGGGCCTACGAAAACCGTAGGCCGGGCAAACAACGTGCCGCCCGGCAATACCCACCGCACCGAATATCAGGCCCGGTAAGCACCAGCACCGCCGGGCTTTTTTTATGGCTTTGATCTCAACTGCTATGCTTATTCTGACTTCATGATTAACAGGAGGATGGAATGGGTCTTTTTAACTTCGTAAAAGAAGCAGGCGAAAAGCTGTGGGATAACCTGACCGATCACAAAGGTCAGAGCGACAAAATCACCGAGCATCTCAAGAAACTCAACATTCCCGGTTCAGACAAAGTTAAGGTCGACGTTAACGACGGTAAGGCCGTGGTGACAGGCGACGGACTGACTCAGGAGCAGAAAGAAAAAATCCAGGTTGCCGTAGGTAACATCGCGGGCGTGAGCGAGGTGGAAAATACCATCACCGCTACCGACGCCAAAGATGAAGCCACCTACTACACGGTGAAATCTGGCGATACCCTGAGCGCCATCTCCAAAACCGTGTATGGCGACGCCAACCAGTACAACAAAATCTTTGAGGCGAACCGCCCGATGCTCTCCAGCCCGGATAAAATTTATCCCGGCCAGACGCTGCGTATTCCTAAGGCGTAACGCATAAGTCGGGGGTCGCCCCCCGACTGTTTTACCAGTACAGCTTCCAGCTCTGGGTAAAGCGCACCAGCGCTTCAACGTAGAAGTAATCCCCCCAGCTTGCGCACTCGTCCACCCCTTTGTTGCCCGCCAGATGATAGACCGAGTGCTTCAGCAGCCCGTTGCCCTTCTCCTCTTTGCCCATCAGGTAGTGCTTCGTCAGCGATGACATGATGCCTTTGGCCCACGCCAGATAATGCTCGCGATCCGGGTCGGTAACCGGTAGATGCTTCACCAGCTCCAGCAGGCCGCACACCGCAATCGCCGCCGACGACGAATCGCGCAGCGCATCGGTGCCCACCAGCGCCAGATCCCAGTGGCAGACGTAATCTTCCGGCAGGCGGTTCAGGAAGTAGTTCGCCAGCCGTTTTGACAGGGCAATCATGGCGTCATCGCCGGTGTAGATATAGCTCAGCAGGAAGCCGTAAATCCCCCACGCCTGCCCGCGCGACCAGCAGGAGTCGTCCGCATAGCCCTGCTGGGTGTTGCCGTAGCGCGGCGCGCCGCTGACCACATCCATATAGTAGGTGTGGAACGTCGAGGCATCTTCACGAATGAGGTACGTCGCCGCCTGCATCACGTGCGCTTTGGCCGCCTCGGCGAAGCGCGGATCGCCCGTCTGCTCCGTCGCCCAGTAGAGCAGCGGCAGGTTCATGTTGCAGTCGATGATCATGCGCCCGGCCTGCTCGGGATCGGACAGATCGCCCCACGCCTGGATGATCTTCGCCTTCTCGTGAAAACGCTCCAGCAGCGCCTCTGCCGCCAGCAGGGAAAAGCCGCGCGCCTCGCGGTTGCCCGTCAGACGCCAGGCCGCCACGCAGGAGAGCGTGTAGAGAAAACCGAGATCGTGGGTGTTGGTGTCGTTGCGCCCGGCAATGCGCAGGCCAAACGAGCGGACGTGTTTTTCCGCCATCGCGCGGAATTTCTCCTCGCCGCTCATCTCCCACGCCAGCCACAGCTGCCCGGTCCAGAAGCTGGTGGTCCACTCCACGTTTTCCGTCAGCGGATAAAACCCCTCTTTGCAGGTTTCCGCCGGGAACTGCTCACCGAACTCCGTTAAATGACGGCTAATCAGGTCGAGAACGTGGCTGCGGGCGGTGGTGAGTTCATCGCGAAACGCGCGCGGGTCAACGGGGGCCGGGATCGCAGGCAGACGCTCTTCAGTGATACGATTCAACATATTTCGGTTCCTTCTTTGACGGCGTAATTATCGAATAGGATTCTGTTCTGCCACGTTCAGCGCCTGTGCGCTGCGCCATTTGCTCTGGCAGGCGGATAAGGTAAAGGCAGAAATAAGGGTAAAGGTGAGCGCCGTTGCGCCCATGATGATATAGGTCTGCTCAAAGCCGATGCGGTCGTACATATATCCGGCCGGGGACGAAATCACCACGTTGCCGACGTACAGCATCGCCTGATAGCCAAGCAGATACATGGTGGCATTAACGCGCTTATCGAAATGCTCGGCGATATATTTAAATACCGACACCAGCAGCAGGCAGATTTCCAGGCCGTAGAGCGGCTTCAGGACGGAAATTAACAAATGGGAATCGCACAGGCCGGAAATAATCAGACGCGCGCCGACAATCAGCCCCACGATTAATAACCCGCGCTTGGCCCCGATGAAATTCACAAACAGCGGGACGATCATATACATCACAAATTCCATTCCGGACTGTACGGTGCCGAGATAGCCAAACACCGCGTTGCCCTCGTGAATATCGTCGAAGAAGGTGACGAAATAGCGCGAGAACTGCTGCTCGGCGATAAACATCATCCACGCCACGCCCGCCACGTACAGGCAGAACGCCCAAAACTTGCGGTTACGCAGCAGGGCGTATACGTCCGCCGGAGCGATTTTCTCTTTGGTTAAGACCTCGCTGGCGTGAGCGGAGTTAGTGTTCACTCTCAGGCTAATCAGGACGACCAGCATAATCACCGACGCCACGCTGCCCATAATGAAGTTGTACGCCGGAGAGAGGTTAAACAGCAGGCCCGAGAAAGAGGACGCCACCGCCCAGCCGAGCGATCCCCACATGCGAATCTGCCCGAACTCCATGCCGTTTAAGCGGCTGAAGCGGTCGGAATAGGATTCACACGCCGCCACGCCCGCGTACCAGGCAAAGCTTAAATAGAGCGCGCCGATAATAATCCCCAGCAGGGTATTCGAGAGCAGCAGCGGCTGGTAAACGTAAATAAAGAACGGCGCCATCAGGGCGGACATCGCCACCACGAAATAGAGCAGGTATTTGCTCATGCCGATCCGGTCGAGAATATAGCCGTAAATCGGTTTGAGAATAACGGAGAAGATCCCGTTAACCGCAAATACCGTGCCAATCACCGAGCCGCTTAAATTGGCCTTTTGTCCGAGCCAGATCGCCAGCAGGCCAATACTCGCGGACCAGGTAAAGAAATAGAGAAAAATAAAACTGCTGATTTTGTAATATTCGGTTCTGTTTGTTGTAGATGTGTTTTTCATACCATCCTCGCCAACGTGTAGGGGTCAGAGTTTTTATAACGTGAACGTTAACTGCCGTTCGCTTCCAGGGTCGCGAATCACCGCCTGGTTATGGGTAAGGGTTAACTGCGGCGTTACCGCCCGGTGTGGTTTTTCGCTGGCGGTGACGGCACAGCAGAGCCAGCTCTCCCCCTGCGGGACGTCGGTTTGCAGCAGCGGAATGGAGGCGCATTCCGGGAACATCACGCTGCTGTTCGGCGGCGTAACGATGCTGTCCGGCTGGCGCACCAGCGCGGGGGACAGATCGACAATCACGCTGCTGCCGTTTTCCGCCAGCAGATAACATCCGCCCTCGTGCAGCCGAGGGGCGGTCTTCTTCACCGCAAAGCCCCCTTCCACCGTTTGCAGGGTACGCGCGCTGTGGATGCGGTGCAGGCGCAGGTGCCAGTCGCCAAACGGCACCTGCCAGGTGTCGATGTGAACGTCGTGCCACGGCGACCAGCGCGAGTAAATGTAATGTTCATCCACCCGCACCGCCTCGCACTCGCGGCGCCCGCGAAAATAGTTATCCCCGTCCGCCAGCAGCAGCATGGAGTCGCAGGCGGCATGCTTCAGACCAAAACGCCCGCGCTCGATGGTGAAACCAAAGCGGCTGGAGTAGGCAAATTTGGTGTATTTGGCCTCGGTGTTGACGTAGTTGTTCAGCTCAAGCTGCCCGGCGGTCAGCAGGGTGACGTGTGCGGACTGCTCGCTGTGCATCAGGATCTGCTGCGCGTTTGGGATAACGCGCTTCTCCGCTAGCGTCGGCAGCGGCTGCTCCTCGGCCTGCCAGAACGGGTGCGACGCAGGCAGCGCCAGGATCAGGTAGGTTTTCAGCGCCCAGTACGGCGAGCCGGGGGAGTTGTAGTCCTCGCACATCGCCAGGTTCGGACAGGCAAAGCCGAGGGTCAGAATACCGTCGCGATCGGTCATCGGCTGCTGCTGCCACCAGCGCAGATGGCGCAGGACAATGCCTTTGACGATGCCCGGCGTGAAGACCTCCAGCCCGGAGAAGGCCACCGCGCTCCAGAAGGCGACCATCGCAAAACGGTAGGTCAGGCTGCGGCCAAACGGCACCGAGGCGCCGTCCGCTGCGGAAAGATAGATAAAATCTTGCGCGAACAGCCGGGAACGTTCGCGCAGGACCTCTGCCCTCGCCTCGTCGCCGCTCAGGGTGGCGTAAATCAGGCCGTAGAAGTGAAACGCCATCGAGATGTAATAATCTTTAGGGCGCCCCACGCCGTCGGAATACCAGCCGTCGCCGAGGTAGTAGGCGTCCATCAGCGCAAAGCGGCGGTCAATCGCGCTCTGGTCATAGGGCAGCCCGGCGCGCTTAAAGCCGAGCTGAACCATGATGGCGAAATAGTTCCAGTTGCTGTCCGGCATCTGCGCATCGGTTATCTGGTTTAGCCACGCGTGCAGGTTGTCCAGCTCGCGTCCGGTGAAGTGCGAGGTGAGCTTGTCCTGCAACAGCGACAGCCCCAGCCCGTAGGCCGCCATCTCCACCAGCCGCTGATCGTAGGGCGCGGTGTCGCCCCAGTAGCCAGGGCTTTGCGGATCGGTGCCGATTTTGATTGCTGAAATGTACTTCTCGCTAAACGGCGAGCTGTCGCCGGAGGCCATCAGCGGGAACAGCCCCCACAGCGCGCGGGACAGCCCCTCCATTTGGGCGATATCCGTCGCGTAATGGGCGCAGGTATCGCCCAGCGAGAAGCGCGACTGGCCGGCCGGAAACTGCGTATCCAGCGCGCCCAGCAGGCTATTTAACGCCGCCACCACATCCTGGCGGGAAGACAATGGATTTGATTTTTCTGCATTTACCGCCGACATAGGCTTGTCCTCGTCATCAACTGCGGCCAAGCATAGTGAATCCCCGAGGTGCAGAAATGTTAGCCAGCTCACAGGTAAGCGTGATGAATAAACCCGCAGTTAAAAAAATTTAAAAAGGTGGTTTATAAAGGGAGTCAGACGAGGAAAAGTTGAGTTTTATTGCACTATGCGCGATACGCCAAAAGCCGATTATCTGGAGCTGATTACCTTAAACGATGCCATCGCGTCGTTCAGCCGCCTGTTTGCCAACACGGTGCGCTACCACCACTGGCACCAGTGTCTGGAAATTCTCTATGTGGAAGAGGGATTCGGCGTGGCGATTGTCGATAACCGCCACTACACCATGCGCCCCGGACGGCTGTTTTTCTTCCCGCCCTTTACGCTGCACAAGGTGATGGTGGATCCGCAGGCCGAGGCGATTTACCGGCGCACGATTATCCATATTGACCATCATGCGGTGCTGAAGGTGCTGCGTGATTTCCCGCAAACCCTGCAACGTCTGCAAAAGCTCTCCCGACGGGGCGGCGAAGCCTGGGTAGCGGACGTGGCGGAGAGCCATGCGCATATCGACCATCTGCTCGGGTGCTACGCGCGGCGTGCCAACACCCAGCCGCTGAACGGCGAACAGATTGCCAGCCTGCTGATCGGCCTGTTTGCCATGCTGCCGGACGACAATAACGGCACGCCAGGCAACGGCCAGGGGATCGCCAGCCAGGTGATGTTCTGGCTGGACGAGCATTATCAGGAGAAATTCCGCCTCGACGCGCTGGCGCTTGAGCTGGGGAAATCCCGCAGCTACGTGTCGCGGAAATTTCACGCCGAAACGGGCGAGAAAATTCACGATTATCTGAACACCATCCGGCTAAGAAAGGCGTGCGAGTGCCTTTTGCACACCGACGCGAGCGTGCGCGAGATCGCCGCGCGGGTGGGGTTTTCGGACGTGACGTGGTTTATCAGCGCGTTTCGAAAAGGCATTGGGGAGACGCCGTTGCAGTACCGGAAGAATCACGTTAACCGATGAGCGGCGTTTTTGCCGGGTGGCGGCTGCGCCTTACCCGGCCTACTAAAACTAAAGCGATAAGGTAATTACGTGCGAATTACCGGGTTACAGCAGCACCCTGGTCCGGCTGTAAATCGCCGAAGCGTTTCCGTAAGGCCGGGTCGAGGCGCA
>NZ_JBPTTK010000021.1:0-74752 GCF_053290175.1 Enterobacter sp. 186315
GCCTGCGTTTTCCGGGGCAGTACGAAGATGCGGAATCAGGGCTGTACTACAACCGCTTCAGGTACTATGATGCTGATTCGGGTCAGTATTTGTGTGCGGATCCGATTGGATTGGATGGTGGAATTAATCCTTATGGGTATGTGCCGGATCCGCTGAGTTGGATCGATCCTCTTGGATTAGCCAAGATATGTAGTGGTGGCTCACCAAAAGATGCGCAGAAAAAAATTGATAGAGGGCAAGGGCCAAAAGATATTAAACGTATAGATGAGCCAGAGCCTGAAAGTGTGCCTGGTAGTCAGTGGCATGCTCATCAAAAAAAACCTGTTAAAGGGAAAAACCCAGCATTGAATCAGGATGGTTCGACTCATGATGGTCCACCATCATTTTCAAAAAAAACACTTAGATGGTTGAAAGATCATGGATGGAATGTGGATGATTGGCTATGAGTAAATTAGATTCTAAAATAAAAAAGATCATACAAAATGAAGGGTTTACTAATGATGAAATATTTTATGCTGACTATGATTCATTCGAAGAGATACCCTTGTTTTCTAGATGGAAAAGCATTGCCTTTTTGAAAAAAACACCATTTGATGAGAATAATAAATTGTTAATCTTACATGCGGTTAAATTGGCAGAGCATGCTAGGGAAATTGCATTTATTAATACAAAAGAAGATGTTCACAAGGATTTTTTTTGTTGTGTAACGCTAACGAAATGGGATTGCATAGACGAAATAAATTGCATTACTCCAAATATCTATATAACAAGAAGACGAAAATGGCTTTTCACATATGTGAAACTTAAGCAAACCTCTTCTGAAGAAGAAATGCTGGCAATGAAATATATTAATGAACTTGGTTTAACTAACTATAGTGTGTATATTTCAGAGGGTAATGGTAATGGTAATGGTAATGTTAGTAGGGTGTATATTATAAATAATACATATGGGTAAATTAAAATCTCTATTGAAATTATTAGAACACTCCTTTAAAAAATCTTGATTGTTTTAAGGGGCATGGTTGAATACTACCTAAGTGAGGTTTTTTTTAAAGATATATAGTTATCCCCTCAGGCAATGAACATATAAATAGCTGCGCCGAATCGTGGATCATTTTGAGGGAACTTTGGCACGATGCTTCGAACTGAGCAGTCGCTAAAAAGGAACAAACCATAAACCGGACTGGTAAATGACTATTAAGCAGCAATTGCCTTAATGAACGACTCCTAATGCGAAAAGTAATCAGTAACGAACAATAAATTTATGTCAGCAGGCAAGCCTTTATGCTGATATTGCATTGGTAAGTATTCCCGTACCCTTTATAGAGTGCTGGATTAGGGGGTTTGCACTATATACCACCTCCCGCATCTACCCCGGCAGCGGAATGCCCGAATCCGGCAGGTTCGTCCGGGTCATCCGCGACGAACGGACCACATGGAAATACGACGTTAACGGCCGCCTGGTGGAAAAACAGGTCGACAAAGGGGGCTACCGCCCGCTTATCTGGCGCTACCGCTGGGATGCCAAAAGCCAGCTCACCGGACTGGAAACGCCTGAGGGAGAGCGCTGGTCATATCAGTACGACCCGTTCGGACGGCGCATCAGCAAGCGCTGCATCAACCGGGACAGGCCGGGCACGGATTTTCACTGGAACGGCGACCAGCTGTGTGAGGAAATCCCGGTCGGGACGGACGGGACGCCGCTGTATAAAAGCGCCATCCGCTGGATATACGAGCCGGACAGCTTCACGCCGCTGGCGCGCCATGAGAACGGGGAGCTGCACTATGTGGTGACCGATACCCTCGGGCGCATCCAGGAGCTGCTGCGCGAAGACGGCACCCTCGCGTGGCGCGGGGAGCAGCAGCTGTGGGGCCGGGAAACGGGCCGCCAGAAAGCGGATGCGCCTGCGTTTTCCGGGGCAGTACGAAGATGCGGAATCAGGGCTGTACTACAACCGCTTCAGGTACTATGATGCTGATTCGGTTCAGTATTTGTGTGCGGATCCGATAGGATTGGATGGTGGGATTAATCCTTATGGGTATGTGCCGAATCCGCTGAGTTGGATCGATCCGCTGGGTTTAAATGGAGAATCGATAGGCAGTGAGAACAATCCATTTGATTCTTCTCGCGCTGCTCGTCGTGAAGCTATGAGGCAAGCAGGAATACCTACAAGTCAGCAGCCGATCGGCCAATCACAAAATAGCTCTGGGCGAGAATATTCTTACGAAACACCAAAACCAGGTGGTGGCACTGGCTTATCATCCGTACAAGAGCAAACGATGGATATTAGTCATCCAGATAAGCCTCATTGGGAAGCAGGAAAAGTTAAAACAGATGACTTTGGGAATCCTCGAATGAATAAATATGGGCGGCCTCAATTGCGTAATGGTAAAGGGAAAGCATATTATGGTAAAGGAGGATGCAAATGAGAGTGTCTGAATACAAACGAGCACTGCTCTATAGAAAAGCTCAGGCTAATATATGCAAAAATGATTATTTTAATAAAATACAATCATTTACAAATAATATTGTTATAGAGAGTGATTTTCTTACCTTAGAAGAAACTGATAATATTATAAAACATCTTAACGACAAAAAAATAAATTCAAAGATTAAGGTGGAGATTGATAACTACCAGCAAGTTGTTGCATTTATCAAAGAGAAAGGTGCAGGCTTTTCATCTTATTTATTAATTGATGGAGAATGGAAACTTTGTGGAATGTATAAGTTAAGTAGTCAGCTTTCAAGTGATTATAACTTTGATGAATTACATTCAGACGAGATAAGATTAATATCTTCCGATCTATCTTTTCAGATTCAAATAGACTACGACCACAACCAAATAGAGTGTGAATATATCATGTATGAATAATGTTAGATTGAATATGGATTCATGTGTAATATCTTTTCACTGAAAATATTTTAACTACCCAGTCAATGACCCTTGAGGTTTTGACTGGGATTATGCGAATATACGGTAGAAATTTTGATCTTACGATTGATATGGGCCATACCTACACAGCCAACTTTAAGACAGCTCTGGCTTTGAAATTTTTTTTACTTAATCAAATGATTTAAAACGAAAAAACATTACTGAAAGCTCAACTTATAAGGGTGTGAGTATTAACTAAGATGCAAAGAGTTTGATAATTTACATACGAAAAATGACTGCACTATCCACCTTTCAGTTCAACTTAAAAAGCTCGAACATCTTCCAATCATAGGGGCGGTATTAATGATGTCCATAAGGTACCCCAAGCCACGGTAAAAGGCTATCGATTGGCTTAAAGGGCATGGATGGTAGCCCCCCTGAATAAGGATATTCCTAATGAAGTATAAGGTTAATTATCTGAAAATGAAGCTGTAATTTCTTTGAAAGAATTTACGCTGCAAGCATCAATTGACGAGCTAAATAAACTGGTTAATTTTATTAAAATATAATTAATTTAATGGAAAAATATAAAAACTTTGGAATTTAACTTTTAGATTTTTTTATTAAAATCATCTGAGGCAATGGTTAGTAACACAGTCCATTGAATTAAAGTAATATAAAAAAGAAAGGTGTCTTCATCTTCCCGGCTTATATTTTTCCATCTTCATTTGAAAGGTTGGCGCGTCTTTGAACTGCTCATCAAAAATTTAGAGCTAATGAAGCTACTCATATTGCACTTGCACCTTTTTATGGCCAACAATCAGCACAATATTTGGCTTTTGGTCTGCATAATTTAACTCATTCCCGTGCCCATTTGAGCCAGCAGATATCAGCATAGACAATATACTGACATCAGAACCAACCATAATGTATTTAAACCGTCCTGCGTATGCCCTGCGTCCTATCCTCGTATCACGAAGATAGGGGAGGTGGTGATGGTCATTCCCTCCGTTAAATTTACGGATGCTCCGCTGTTATTCTCGATACAAAGCATGACTCCTCAGGCACATGACGACAAAATTAGGGTGGCAAAAACGATTAGTAGCGGTATCGTTGGTTACATTTGCTAGCCTCATGAGCAAAGTCATTTAGTGCTGTTTGGCGATAAACTCGTGCAGCGGTATGATAATTTAATAATTAATCCCTCATAAACAAACGGTACACCATCAGTCTGATTATTGGTCAACATATTACAAGAGGGATGACCTTCTATGAATCGAAAACAGAAAAGGAATGAAAGTAGCGGTGCGCTACAGACAGGGCTGGATCTTATCAGCTTTATTCCCATTTTCGGTATTTTTGCCGACTATGCTTCATGGGGTATAAGGGCAGGGAGGGATGACTTTGTCTATGCGGCATTTCATTATTTGCGGCCATTTCGAGGGTGGCGGTGCTGCCGCCGCCAATAAGGTGCTGATGAAAGTACAGAAAACGGTAAAAGCCGCCCCACGTCAGAAAGGCGGCAATTCGTAATTGCTTCGAAGAAAGCATATCCAGAATTATATAAAGCTAAAGTGAATATCCATCTTAATTCCGGACACGCTGGTATTCGCACAGCACGGCCCTTACGAATAAGAGCTTACCGCTCGTCCCACTCATCAGCTGCGGTCTGGCCTTCTTCGGTATCCAGCGGAGGTTCGAGCTGGAACTCACCTTCATCCCACTCGTGCAGGGTATTCTCCTCCAGCCACTCCTGACGCAGTTCGATTTCGTCGTAGTCGCCGTCGAACACCGCCTGCGCGCCTTCACCGCTCAATACCGGCAAACATTCCCCTTCATCGCCATCGTCGGCGAAGAATTCGGCCTGCCACATAATATCCCCGTCCTGAAGGACATATTTTTGAATATTGAGCTGCTGCACGTCGGCGTCTTCTTCCTCAACGCCCGGATTATTGGCGAGGAACTCTTCGCGTGCGGCATCAATAGCTTCTTCCAGCGTGGCGTACATGGTCATCGTTTGCTCCCTGTTTTCGATAGGTATTCAGGGAAAGAATAGCTGATTATCCGATCCTGCAAGTATGAATGAGACAAATTGCCGTCACGCATTCAGCTTATTCCTGGACAGGTGCCTTGCGTCCGCCTGCCGGGCGCAGGGTTCTGGACAGGCTAAACCACGAGTAGACGGCATTGAAAAGCACCACGCCTGCCGTGACCAGAAAGACCGCGCGGAAGCCGAAGCTGGCGGACACGCTCGCCCCCACCAGCGGCCCGGTAACGTTGCCGATATCGCGAAACGACTGGTTATAGCTAAAAATACGTCCGGCGATCTGGTTGGTGGAGTTATAGACCAGCAGGGTCTGCACGGCGGGAAGCAGCGCGCCGTCCGCCGCACCCAGCAGGAAGCGCAGCACGCCAAGCTGCCACGGGGCTTGCACAAACGACATCGGGACCAGCAGCAGCACGGAAATCACCAGCGCGCAGATCAAAATCTTCTCGGGGCCAATCCTGTCCCCCAGTTTTCCCAGCCGGGGGGCGCTTAACAGCGCGGCCACGCCCGGCACGGAGGCAATCATTCCGCTAATGAACGCGATGTTATTCACGTTTCCGGCCAGATCGCGAACGTAGAGCGTCAGTATCGGCGCAATGGATCCGGTGGCGACCTGAATAATCATGGTGGTGATAAACAGGCTCAGCACCAGCTTAGGATTTTTGAGCGAGGCCAGCACATCGCGGGCGTGCAGCATCTCTTTTTTGGGCACCGGGGTGAAATTCTCGCGGATGCAGAGCAGGGTGACGATAAAACAGATGAATAATACGGCGGCGGTAATAAAGAACACCGGGCGTAAGCCGTAGCTGTCCGCCAGTAACCCTCCCGCAAGCGGGCCAAGCAGCGCGCCGCTGACCGCACCTGTCGAGAGTGTTCCCAGCGCCCAGCCGCTCTTATGGCGGGGGATTTGCGTGGCGATCAGGGCGTTAGCGTTCGGGACAAACCCACCGAGCAGGCCCAGCAGCGCGCGCAAAATTAAGAACTGCCAGACGTTTTGCGCCACGCCCATCAGCAGCATGATGACGGACATCCCCAGCGCGGAGCGCAGCAGCATGATTTTTCGGCCTTTACGGTCGGCAAGGCCACCCCAGAACGGCGATGCGATAGCAGAAAACAGAAACGTAATGCTGAACACCAGGCCAGACCACATGTTTAGCGCGCTGTGGCCCGTCACGCCAAGCTGTTCGACGTACAGAGGCAGGAAGGGCATAACCAGGCTAAAGGCGGCGCCGGTAAGAAAACAGCCGAGCCAGGCAACGGTGAGGTTTCGTTTCCAGTTTATGGGGGCATCTGAGGGTGACATAACAATCCGCATAAGGAGGTGCAGGGCACAATTGAGTGAGGTAATAAGCCTGCTAATTATGCGCCTGGGTTATGATTGTCGCAATGCGGGGGAGCTTTTAAAGCTAAAACGCGATGCGGCCACGAGGGCCGCATGAGGATCAGTAGCGAGAGGGCATACCCTTAGGGCGGGTCTTGAAGCGGCGATGCAGCCACATGTACTGTTCCGGTGCTAGCATAATGCACTGCTCCACGATGCCGTTCATCCAGCGTGCGGTGGTTTCGGCGTCGTCCAGCGGCGGCGTCATTTCCGGTTCGAGCATGATCAGCTGATAGCCTGAGCCATCCGGCTTACGGCGCGGCACGAAGGGAACAATCGCCGCTTTGGACATGCGCGCCAGCATCCAGGTGCCGGTGGTGGTGGCCGCCTCGCCAACGGCAAAGAAGGGGACAAACACGCTGGCCTGCGGGCCGTAGTCGTGATCGGGCGCATACCACACCACTTCGCCGGACTTGAGCGCGCGGATCATGCCTTTCAGATCTTTACGGTCAATCATGCTTTTATTGGAACGCATACGGCCATTGGTCTGAACCAGATCGATAACCGGGTTATCGTTAGGGCGGTAAACGCCAATGCCGGGTGCCTGCATCCCGAACATGTGCGCGCCGATCTCCAGGGTCAGGAAGTGAACGCCAATCAACAGCACGCCGGTTTGATTCTGCTGTAATGTATTCACCGGATCCATGCCTGTGCCGCAGACTTCGGTCCAGCGCGCCATGCGCTTGTCTGACCAAAACCACGCCATGCCGGTTTCCAAAAGTCCCATACCGACGGACTCGAAGTTTTTTACCACCATTTCATGACGCTCTGCCTCGCTCATCTGCGGAAAGCAAAGCTCAAGGTTGCGGTAGGCAATCCTGGCGCGACGCTTCATCACCATCAGCGCCAGACGGCCCAGCCCTTTACCAAGGCGGAAGAGTATCGGATAAGGGAGTTGTACAAGAAGCCATAAAAAGCCAACGCCAAGCCAGGTCAACCAATATCGCGGATGCAAAAGGGCGGCAGTAAATTTGGGTAACTGGGTCATGTCTTTCCTGTTTTTTTTACGTCCTGAAGGTCTATTGTCTCATTTTTTAAGAAATAGCCAAAATGTCTAACAGCGAAACGCGCAGTAATGCGGCAATTGTTAAGTATGATTTAATCAGACCGGATGAAATGTAGCGTAAATTGTGTGGATGTAAATTGTTATTGTTTGCTATATGATGCGGACCGCTTTTTCTTTCTCCTAACGATTGCAGGACTTGTACACCATGCCAGTGTTACACAACCGCGTATCGAACGAGATGCTGAAGGCGCGCATGTTGGCTGAAACCGAGCCGCGCACCACCATCTCGTTCTACAAATACTTCACGATTATCGATCCACAGGCGACCCGCGACGCACTCTATCAGGCCTTTACCGCGCTGAACGTGTTCGGACGCGTCTATTTAGCGCGTGAAGGGATCAACGCCCAGATCAGCATTCCGGAAAGCAACGTCGACGCCTTCCGCGAGGTGCTCTACGCCTTCGATCCGGTGCTTGACGGCCTGCGCCTGAACGTGGCGCTGGATGATGACGGTAAATCCTTCTGGGTGCTGCGCATGAAGGTGCGCGAGCGCATCGTTGCCGACGGCATCGACGACCCGACCTTCAACGCGGCGGACGTGGGGGAATACCTCAAGGCCGCAGAAGTGAATGCGATGCTCGATGACCCGGATGCGGTGTTTATCGATATGCGTAACCACTACGAATATGAAGTCGGTCATTTCCAGAACGCGATGGAAATTCCGGCGGACACCTTCCGCGAACAGCTGCCAAAAGCGGTTGAGATGATGCAGGAACATAAAGATAAAAAGATCGTTATGTACTGCACCGGCGGGATCCGCTGCGAAAAAGCCAGCGCGTGGATGAAGCACAACGGCTTCAACAAGGTGTGGCACATCGAAGGTGGGATCATTGAGTATGCCCGCCGCGCCCGCGAGCAGGGGCTGCCGGTGCGCTTTATCGGCAAGAACTTCGTCTTCGACGAACGTATGGGCGAGAGGATTTCAGACGACGTGATTTCCCAGTGCCACCAGTGCGGTGCGCCGTGCGATACCCACACCAACTGCAAAAACGATGGCTGCCATCTGCTGTTTATCCAGTGTCCGGCCTGTGCCGAGAAGTATCACGGCTGCTGTAGCGAGCTGTGCAGCGAAGAGAGCGTGTTGCCCGAAGAGGAGCAGCGCCGCCGCCGCGCGGGTCGTGAAAACGGCAATAAGATCTTCAATAAGTCCCGTGGCCGCCTGAATACCCGCCTGGGCATTCCCGACCCGGAATAATGAAAAAGGCCCGACGCACTCGCCGGGCCTTTTTTTACTTCTGCTGAACGCCTTCCACGGAAATAATCAGCTCCACATCCTGAGAGGCCGGGCCTAAATCGGTGGTGATATTAAAGTCTTTCAGATGAATTTTGCCGCTGGCTTCAAAGCCCGCACGTTTACCGCCCCACGGATCGTCACCCTGACCGATTAATTTCGCCGCCAGCGTCAACGGTTTGGTTACGCCGTTCAGGGTCAGGTTGCCGGTAATATCCAGCTGCTCACCCTCTTTTTTTACCGCCGTTGAGGTAAACGTCGCCTGCGGGAATTTCGTCACGTTAAGGAAATCCGCACTGCGTAAATGTTTATCGCGCTCGGCGTGGTTGGTATCCAGGCTGTTGGTATTAATGGTCACGTTCACTTTATCGGCAGCAGGATTTTTCTCATCGAAGGTGAATGTCCCGTCGAAATCCTTGAAGGTGCCATATAACCAGCTGTAGCCAAGATGCTGAATACGGAAATTGACGAAGGCGTGCTGACCCTCTTTATCAATTTTATAATCAGCGGCTACCGCAGAGCCGGTGGTAAATAACAGCGAACCTAAGGCGATACCCAGCAGGTGTTTTTTCATTTTATGCTCCAGAGTCAATAGACGAACGACCGAGCATCCGCTTCAGCGTGTCGTCTTTATCAATAAAGTGATGTTTCAGGGCGGCAAGCCCGTGCAGGACGGAAAAAATCACCACGCTCCAGGCGAGCCACAGATGGACAACGCCAGCGATATCGGCCTGAGCGCCGGCATCGCTCAACGTCGCGGGAACCTCGAACAGCCCGAAGACGCTAATCGGTTTACCGTCCGCCGTGGAGATCAGATAGCCGCTGATCAGGATGGCAATCAGCAGGGCGTAAAGAGCTATATGGGCGCTGGTAGCGGCCAGGCGCGTCATTTTACCGTGGCTTTTGGGGGCCGGAGGCGGCGGGGAAACATGTCGCCAGATAAGGCGAAACACCAGCCCCAGCATCAGCAGTACGCCAATGCTTTTGTGCAGCTCCGGGGCCTGGTGATACCAGCCGTCATAATAGCTGAGCGTCACCATCCAGAGCCCGAGACCGAACATGGCATACAAGGCCAGGGCAAATACCCAGTGCAGCGTCATGGATATTATGCCGTAGCGCGAGGCAGAATTACGCAATTGCATAAGAATGACCAACAATAAATTAACCGTGCGCTAAAATGGCCTGTGTAAGAGGATATTGCAACTGAAATAATTGAATAACGATTATTAATTAATTTATTTCAGCAATTTTGAAAAGGATCGCAAAAGGTAATTCAACTGGTTCGAGCAAGGGAATTAAAATAGAAAACAAGCCGTTTGTCGGATATTAAATTAATCCATATTTGTGTCAATAATTGTCAGCGATGATGCTCAATAAAAGACAATATACGCCACGTCGATGGCGGCAAGTAATAGCCACAGCAAAATATAGAGCATTAAATGCTCGCGAATATTATTGATGAGATAGCCAACGATCCTGCGCATAATTCCCCATAAAGCGTAATGATAAAAGGCTCCGACGAGTCGGAGCCTGTCGGGTATTATCCGTTAAAACGGGCGAGGGAGAAGGGGGCCAGATCAAACTGAGGGGTAATCCCCTGCGCAAACTGTGCGGCAATTTCACCGAGCACCGAGGCGAATTTAAACCCGTGACCGCTCAGGCCGGTGACGAGCAGCGTATTGGGGTGGCCCGGCAGGGTATCGATAATAAAGTCTTCGTCCGGCGTGTTGTCGTAGGTACAGGCCGCGCCGTACAGCAGCCCGCCGATGCCCGGGAGGATATTACGCAGGAAGGTAAAGGCTTCCGAACCGTCCGTCGGGTAAGCGCCGAACGGCTTGCGCTCTTCCGCAGAGGCAATAGCCTGTCCGCCGTTGTGCTTGCCAATCTTGAGCGCGTCTTTCTCGGACGGGAAACCGTAGAACTGATCGCCGTTCGGCAGCTCGCCGGTGAAGGCCGGGAATTTGTTCTGGCTGCTGTATCGGCCGTCGGCCTGGAACCAGGAGAAGACCTTACGCACCGGCTGAACCGGCAGATCGGGCAGCAGTTTTGTCACCCAGGTGCCCGCGCTGATCAGCAGGCGCGACGCGGAATAGTCCCCGTCCGGGGTGGTGACGGTCACGCCGTCCTCATGATGGCTGATGGCCTCTACCGGGCAGTTAAACAGCTGCGCGCAGCCTGCCTGCTCGGCCAGATCAACCCAGGTTTTGATGGCGTTTTCGCAGTGCAGCACGCCGGAGTTGGCCTCAAACAGCCCGATATAATCGTCCGGCACGCGGATTTCGGGCCAGCGCGTCATGATGCCCGCAGCGTCAAGACGCTCTACGTCCAGGTTAAACTCCCGCGCGCTCTGTTCCACCGTGGCGAGAAACGCGGAGTGCGCCGGACCGAGGTTAACGACGCCGGTCCGCTCGAAGATACGTTCCTCGGTCTGGCGAGCCAGCTCATCCCACAGCGTCTGGGCGCGTAACACCAGCGGAACGTAGCGTTCACCTTCGCCGTAAGCGTGACGGATCAGGCGGGTATCGCCGTGGTGGCTGCCCTCTGAATGCGGCGGGCGATGGGCGTCGATCATCAGTACTTTCAGACCCGCCTGAGTGGCGTAATAACCGGCGGCAGAGCCAACCGAGCCGCTACCAATAATGATTAAGTCGTATTTCATAGGGATCTCTTCACTAACGCTTTGTTAGCAGAGTAATTAACATCGGAGGGTTACACAAGGGAGAAATAAATAAGGCACCGCGAGGGTGCCTGTTGAGTGAAAAGTGGGCAAAGACTAGTGCCGTTTATACTCATTTTCCTGGTAATCGCCAGATTCTATTTTTGCAATGCCTGCTTCCAGAATAGAAATAAACTGACGTGCAACGTCTGTGGTGAGCCACAGCGTCTGGCCAATTTCCGCTTCATCACGGTTTGGCTGATTCGGGGTCTGGTAGTGCAAACGCAGCATCAGGGCATCGTAGCTATCTACGGTACTGATATCCCAGCCGACAAGCGGGTGGGTCTGGATGACTTCGCTATTCTTTTCCATTATAACCCCCTTAATACGTGTTTAAAGACAACGACTTTGAGGTTCAATGCATGTTTTTCTAAAAGCAATTTCAGTATATCAATAAATAAGGGCGCGTAACGAAAAATTAAAGGGTTAGCGGCAAAAATACTGATTTTTAGGATTATTAGAGCCATTAAATGCGAAAAAGCCCGCTTTGTTCACGCTTTTTTAAGAAGATGCTGAATTAATTTGAACTTATTTATTCTGGACGAAAAAAAGCCGGGGCGACCCGGCAAAAAACACAATGAGGGAGCACGTTTTAATCTGTGATGAACCAGTCGTCGGCGCTTTCCCAGGTTTCCTGGAGGATTTCGCTGATGCGCTCTTTATCTTCTCTGGCGCCGCCAATGACGGACAGATTATTCGCAGCGGCGTAACGGACGGTTACGGCGCTGTCGTTTTCGGGAAAGCTGTGGTGAATACGGCGGGATAGTTCACCCACCAGCGCATCCAGCGCGCCAGCAGGCAGAACGGTTGTTTTGGCAATGGTCACTTCAATACGCATAAATGCCCCCTGTGTAATATACTGTTTATTTATACAGGTATATTATAGGTTTGACAACAAGGGGCTGCGAATTTTTTAGCGTTTAACCGTCCAGTTCACGGTTTCCCCGGCCAGGAACGGGATCAGCGTATCATCCGTCAGGGCAATAGATTCCTCCACCTGGCTCGCTTTACGCTCCAGTTCGATAAAGCTTTCATTCACCGGAAGACCGTAGAAACGTGGGCCGTTCAGGGAGCAGAAGGCTTCAAAGTGCGCCAGCGCGTTCATCTCGTCGAACACCGTCGCGTAGCTGGCAAGGGCGGTCGGGGCGTTAAAGCAGCCCGCACAGCCGCAGCTCGCCTCTTTACGATGACGCGCGTGCGGCGCGGAGTCGGTGCCGAGGAACGCGCGGGTAAAGCCGCTCGCCACCAGCTCACGCAGCGCCTGCTGGTGGATATTGCGCTTGAGGATCGGCAGGCAGTACAGATGCGGACGCACGCCGCCCACCAGCATGTGGTTACGGTTGAACATCAGGTGCTGCGGGGTGATGGTCGCGGCAATCAGGTCGTTGCCGTCGCGAACGTATTCGGCGGCGTCTTTGGTGGTGATGTGTTCAAACACCACCTTCAGCGCGGGCAGACGCTGGCGCAGCGGCTCCATTACGGTCTCGATAAAGCGCGCTTCACGATCGAAAATATCAATCTCGGCGTGGGTGACTTCGCCGTGAACCAGCAGCGGCATTCCCAGCTTTTGCATTCTCTCCAGCACCGGCATGATGGCGTCGATGCTGGTGACGCCGTGGCTGGAGTTGGTGGTGGCGTTCGCCGGGTAAAGTTTGGCGGCGGTGAACACGCCTTCGTTAAACCCGCGCTCCACTTCGTTGGGGTCCAGTGAATCGGTCAGGTAGCAGGTCATCAGCGGGGTAAAGTTATGTCCCGCCGGAACGGCGTCAAGGATACGCTGGCGATAGCTGATTGCGGCATCCACGGTGGTGACTGGCGGAACCAGGTTAGGCATAACAATCGCGCGGCCGTAAATTTCGCTGGTATAAGGCACGACGGTTTTCAGCATATCGCCATCGCGCAGATGGATATGCCAGTCGTCAGGGCGGCGGATTTTAAGAACCTGGGATTGTGCAGTCATGGAAGCTCCGGCTTGTGAGAAATCAGTCATTAGGCTGGCTGTTTTTGCCGGACACAAATCATATGCGGAAACGTTTTCGTTTGCACTTTATTCCGTAAAAAAATAGGGCGCCTGAGCGCCCCTTAGGTTAATCGGTGAAGGGAATGACAATCTCTCCCGGCTTCACCTCTATCCCTTTCGCGTATTTCTTCGCCAGGGATTCGCCCTTGCTCTTGTCTTCGCTCAGCACATAGGCGGGCTGCTGGTTGAAGTAGCTGCGCAGCGACTGGTTCAGGTAGGGCATCAAAGTCTGGATCACCGGTTTCATTTTCTCCGGCGTCACCTGCGCGTCCACCACCTCCATCTCTTGCAGGAAGATTGCACCTTTCTCTTTATTAAACACCGGCAGCGCTTTGAGCTTCAGCTTGATATTGGCTTTCTGATTGCCAAACAGCGAGGTCATATCCAGATCGGCATCCCCGGAAAGGGTGACTTTGTTCGGCTCTTCGCGGCCAATCTGACTGCTCAGTTTGCTGAGCACGATATGCGCGTCGGCTAAGCCCGGCACGCCAATGTCTTTAGAAAAGTTATTATGCTTTTCCAGCGCCTGATTAATCTCCTGCTCGCTGACGGTATATTGCGTAAGCTGGTTACAACCCACCAGCAGGCCGCTGACGACTAAGGCTGCGGCAATGACAATCTTCTTCATGGGGTTCCTCAAAATGAAGGCGCTTCTGTCCTGTTGCGACAGTATGTCAGTGTGAAATGGCGCAGACCAGCAGAAAAAACTGATAAACGGGGCGGGAGAGGCTCCCGCCGAAAGGAAAGGTTATGCGCCGGGTTCGAGCATTCCGCTGGCGCTGCGCTTCTGGCTGAACTGCCACCACAGGGCGAGAAGCGTAATAAAGCCCACCACGCCGAGCATTACCCACGGCAGCTCAGGCTGGTGCAGCGCTTTACCGGCGTCAAATAGCCAGCCGCCGCCCGTGTAGCCCAGCGCGCCGCCCAGAGCCAGCCCAAGACGGCTGAACCCCATGTAGCTCCCCCGCGCCCGGGCATCCGCCAGCGACGCGCTCAGGGTTTCACGCGCCGGTTCGGCGATAATCGAGCCGATGTAGAAGGTGCAAATCAGCATAAAGAGCTGTTGCAGGGTACTCACCAGACCGATGGGCATCATGCTCAGGGTCATCAGCAGCAGGCCCGCCATCAGGCGGTGCTCCAGGCGAAAGCGGCGTTCGCTCCAGCGGGCAATCGGGTAGAGCAGCGTCAATGACAGACAGGCTTCAATGGCGTACATCCATTTCACCGCCGCCGGGGAGCCCGCAATATCGTTGACCATAATCGGCAGCATCAGCATCACCTGTACCGCCAGCATGTAGTACCCGGTCAGGGTCAGCACGTAGGTGACAAAGCGTTTGTCGTGCAGCACCCGGCCCAGACCTTCGCTGACCGGCGCTTTCACCGTCGAGAGCTTCCACGCGGGCAGGAACAGGCCGTTAAAGAGCGCGCAGAGGATAAACAGCACCGCCCCGGTGGCGCAGACCAGGCGGAAATCGTATTGCAGCAGCCAGCTTCCCAGCAGCGCGCCGATCACCGCCCCGGCGCTGTCCTGCATCATCAGAATAGAGAAGAAGCGACCCCGGTGCTGCGGGCGGATCAGTTTAACCACCAGCGCGGTACGCGGCGGGTCGAACAGCGTGCCGCCAATGCCGGAGAGGAAGCAGGAGAACCACAGCAGCCACGGCTCGTGGGCGATCCCCATCGTGGCAAAGCCTGCCGCGCGAAGCAACATGCCGGTGACGATCATCGGTTTTGCGCCAAAACGGTCGGCGATGGCTCCGCCAAATACCCCCAGCCCCTGCTGAACAAACTGACGCAGGCCGAGCGCGATGCCGACCATTAATGCCGCCCAGCCCATTTGATCGACAAAGCGAATCGAAATAAGCGGGAACACGACAAAAAAGCCGAGCACAACCAGCATGTTATCGACTAACAGGAAATATTTACCCAGGCTCCGGGCCTGCGATACGCGGGACATTTCCCCTCCAGGGAAAAGCAGATGGTGAGCACGCTAATATATTGCGGTGTTGCAATGCCTTTTCCCACCCCGCCAGCGACAATATTTTTTTATCAAAAAGGTGCTTTGATAGAGAGTTCTCATCGAAAAAAGAGAAAACAGGTGAAAATGGTATGTCACTGTTTTCACAGACGGCGAAGGCGCAGGTATAGTAAAGCTCATGGGGTTGTACAGAATCGACGGGAAGGAGTGGTATCGATGTTTGGCTATCGCAGTAATGTGCCAAAAGTGCGCCTGACGACGGACAGGTTAGTGGTTCGTCTGGTGCACGAGCGTGATGCCTGGCGGCTGGCGGATTATTACGCCGAGAATCGCCAGTTTTTAAAACCCTGGGAACCCGTTCGGGATGAGAGCCACTGCTACCCTTCAGGCTGGCAGGCGCGGCTCAGCATGATTGCGGAATTTCACAAGCAGGGCAGCGCGTTCTACTTTGCGCTGCTGGATCCGGAAGAAAAAGAGATTATCGGCATCGCCAACTTCTCCAACGTGGTGCGGGGCTCCTTTCATGCCTGCTATCTCGGCTATTCCATTGGTCAGAAGTGGCAGGGGCAGGGGCTGATGTTTGAAGCGCTGACCGCCGCCATCCGCTACATGCAGCGCACCCAGCATATCCACCGCATTATGGCCAACTACATGCCCCACAATAAGCGCAGCGGCGATCTGCTGGCGCGCCTGGGCTTTGAGAAAGAGGGATACGCCAAAGATTATCTGCTGATCGATGGTGAATGGCGCGACCACGTGCTGACGGCGTTAACCACCCCAGACTGGACCGCAGGGCGTTAAGGAGAAAAGATGAAATATCAGTTAAGCGCTGGTGAAGCGCGCGTGATTGGCTGTCTGCTGGAAAAACAGGTCACCACCCCGGAGCAGTACCCTTTGTCCGTTAACGCGGTGACGATGGCCTGTAACCAGAAGACCAACCGCGAGCCGGTGATGAACCTCAGCGAACATGAGGTGCAGGATATTCTCGACGCGCTGGTCAAGCGCCACTATCTGCGCACCGTCAGCGGCTTTGGCAACCGCGTCACCAAGTACGAACAGCGCTTTTGCAACTCCGAGTTTGGCGATCTGAAGCTCAGCTCCGCCGAGGTGGCGCTGATTGCCACGCTGCTGCTGCGCGGGGCGCAAACGCCGGGTGAACTGCGCTCGCGCGCCTCGCGAATGCACGAGTTCAGCGACATGCAGGAGGTCGAGCAGACGCTGGAAGGGCTGGCGACGCGCGAAGACGGCCCTTACGTGCAGCGTCTGGCGCGCGAGCCGGGCAAGCGCGAAAGCCGCTTTATGCACCTGTTCAGCGGTGACGTTGCCGAACTGCCAGCGGACGCGGAGGAACCTGCGTTATCCAGCGACAGCCTGACGGCGCGCGTGGAGGCGCTGGAAGAAGAGGTTGCCGGGCTGAAACAGCGTCTGGATGCACTACTGGCTCATTTGGGGGATTAACGGTGACAAAACTACGCATTGGCGTTGTCGGACTCGGCGGCATCGCGCAAAAAGCCTGGCTGCCCGTTCTGGGCGCGTCGACCGACTGGACGCTGCAAGGCGCCTGGTCACCGACGCGCGAGAAAGCGCAGCGCATCTGCGAGACCTGGCGCATCCCGTATGCAAGCTCCCTACAGGATCTGGCCCGCGACTGCGATGCGGTCTTTGTGCATACCTCCACGGCGACCCACTATCAGGTGGTGAGCGAGCTGCTGAACGCCGGGGTTCACGTCTGCGTCGATAAACCGCTGGCGGACAACCTTCAGGACGCCGAGCGCCTGATTGAACTCGCGGCCCGCAAAAAGCTGACGCTGATGGTGGGCTTCAACCGCCGCTTTGCGCCGCTCTATCAGCAGCTTAAGGCGCAGTCCGGGGATCTGGCTTCGCTGCGCATGGATAAACACCGCACCGACAGCGTCGGGCCAAACGATCTGCGCTTCACGCTGCTGGACGATTATCTGCACGTGGTCGATACCGCCCTGTGGCTGACCAACGGCAATGCCCGGCTGCAAAGCGGGATCCTGCGAACCAACGACCGTGGCGAAATGGTTTACGCCGAACATCACTTCGCGCTGGATCATGTGCAGGTGACGACCAGTATGCACCGCCGTGCGGGCAGCCAGCGCGAATCCGTGCAGGCCGTTACCGACGGGGCGCTCTATGACATCACCGACATGCGCGAGTGGCGGGAAGAGAAGGGTAGCGGCGTGGTAACGCTGCCGGTGCCGGGCTGGCAGAGCACGCTCGAACAGCGCGGCTTTGTCGGCTGCGCCCGTCACTTTATCCACTGCGTGGAAAATCAGACGGTTCCTGAAACGTCGGGCGAGCAGGCCATTCTGGCGCAGCGCATTGTGGAAAAGCTCTGGCGCGATGCCATGAGTGAATAATCCTCGTAACATCTGCGGATAGTAATTCGTTGAAATCGCGTTAGACTAAGCGCCGCTTGTTGGCTTTGCCGGGTGGCGCTTTTGCTTACCTGGCCTACAAATCCGTATGGTTCTGGAATTTCACGTTAATGAACTTATTAAAATCGCTGGCAGCCGTCAGCTCGATGACCATGTTTTCTCGCGTGCTGGGCTTTGCGCGCGACGCCATTGTGGCGAGGGTGTTTGGCGCAGGGATGGCAACGGATGCCTTTTTCGTGGCGTTCAAGCTGCCGAACCTGCTGCGCCGTATTTTCGCTGAAGGGGCCTTCTCCCAGGCGTTCGTGCCGATTCTGGCGGAATACAAAAGCAAGCAGGGCGAAGACGCGACGCGCGTTTTTGTCTCCTACGTGTCCGGGCTGCTGACCCTCGCGCTGGCGATCGTCACGGTGGTGGGGATGCTGGCCGCCCCGTGGGTGATCATGGTGACCGCGCCCGGCTTTGCCGATACGGCGGATAAATTTGCCCTGACCAGCCAGCTTCTGCGCATAACCTTTCCTTATATTCTGCTGATCTCGCTGGCCTCGCTGGTGGGGGCGATCCTCAATACCTGGAACCGCTTCTCGGTGCCGGCCTTTGCGCCGACCTTCCTTAACGTCAGCATGATTGGCTTTGCGCTGTTCGCCGCGCCGCACTTCAACCCGCCGGTGCTGGCGCTGGCGTGGGCGGTGACCGTGGGCGGCGTGCTCCAGCTTGCCTACCAGCTGCCGCACCTGAAAAAAATCGGGATGCTGGTGCTGCCGCGTATCAACCTGAAAGATGCCGGGGCGATGCGCGTCATTAAGCAGATGGGGCCCGCCATTCTCGGGGTGTCCGTCAGCCAGATTTCACTGATCATCAATACCATTTTTGCCTCTTTCCTGGTCTCCGGCTCGGTCTCCTGGATGTATTACGCCGACCGCCTGATGGAGTTTCCGTCCGGGGTGCTGGGCGTGGCGCTGGGGACGATCCTGCTGCCGTCGCTGTCGAAAAGCTTTGCCAGCGGCAACCATGATGAATACTGTCGCCTGATGGACTGGGGGCTGCGCCTGTGCTTCCTGCTGGCGCTGCCGAGCGCCGTGGCGCTGGGGATTTTGGCAAAGCCGTTAACGGTGTCTCTGTTCCAGTACGGTAAATTCACCGCCTTTGATGCGGCCATGACCCAGCGGGCGCTGGTGGCCTATTCCGTCGGGCTGATGGGGCTTATCGTGGTGAAGGTCCTTGCGCCGGGCTTCTACTCCCGTCAGGACATCAAAACCCCGGTCAAGATTGCCATCGTCACGCTGATCATGACCCAGCTGATGAACCTGGCGTTTATCGGCCCCCTGAAGCACGCTGGGCTCTCCCTGTCGATTGGTCTGGCCGCCTGCCTTAACGCCGGGCTGCTGTACTGGCAGCTGCGCAAGCAGGATATCTTTACGCCGCAGCCGGGCTGGGCGAGCTTCCTGGTGCGTCTGGTGATTGCGGTACTGGTAATGTCTGCGGCGCTGATCGGCATGATGTACGTCATGCCTGACTGGGCGCAGGGCACCATGCCGTATCGTCTGATGCGCCTGATGGCCGTGGTGGTGGTGGGGATTGTGGCCTACTTCGCGACGCTCGCGCTGCTGGGCTTCAAGGTGAAAGAGTTTGCCCGCCGGACGGCCTAAACGACAAAAGGGGAGTTCACCTGCCGGTGCTCCCCGTTCATGGATCTGCCGTTAACACGTCAAATCGAAATCTTTTTTCCGCCCGTCACGCGCGAGGTGGATGTCTGACCATCCGCACCGTACAGCCCGGTCTCTTTATGCGGTTTTAACACCTCAAGAGCCAGCTTGTTACGCTCAATCTGTCCCTCTAACAGCCAGCCGTTGTGCTGGTTGAGGTCGCGAAGGTGTCGGGTTTTCTCGGTAATCGTCTGCCAGCGCTCAACAATTTCATCGTTCGCACTGCGCTTCGGATCTTGCTCGTCACGTCGCTGCTGCTCCAGGTAATCCAGGGTCGCCAGCAGTGAACTTTTATCTTCCGTAATACGTTGTAACGCGCTGCCGTTGAGTTGACCGGAAGAGAGGTGCTGCTGCTCCGCGTCCATAACCGTTTTCAGGTCATTCAGGACAACCGTCATGTGATCCAGTATTTCTGACAGTCGACTCATACGGTTATTTACTCTGCAAGAAGCTCTGGGCATCCTGGATCAGCGCGTCAGCAATTTTGCTGGTGTCCATTTTCAGCTCGCCGTTACGAATCGCCGTTTTCAGCTGTTCAACACGTTCCATGTTGATATCGCTGCTGCCCGGCTGCATCAGTTTTGCCTGGGCGTCGCTCAGGGTTACGCTGGTGCTGTTGGCCGTGGCCGGTTTTTCCAGACGCGTTTTCTGCGGCGTCGCGTCATTCGTTTCGCGAGGTTGTACAGTGCTAACCGGCTTCAGGGCTGATGTACGATCAATGCTCATAGTGTTGTCCTCATCGAGGGTTCGCGGCGTTTGCGCCTGACATCATCATTAGTTGAATATTTATCGGCACGCGCCGCGAAATCTTTAAAAAGATTATAGGTTAATCAGAATATTCCCATCAGTACCGACGGTGCCGCTGACCACCTGGCCTGAGGACATCCGCACACGGGCATTTTGTGCCACCGCAGCGTTGTTTAACGCCTGACCTTCACTGTTGACGCTAAACCCGTCGCCGTTCGCCACCACCATCACCCGCTGGCCCGCTTTTACCCGCCACGCCTGGCGCAGCATCGAGAGCTGAATAGCCTGGCCCGGCGCGAGGTCGCGCAGGCTGACCGCGTCCTGCGCCTGGTTGATATCGAGCATGGTGCGCGGCGGCAGCTGATCCAGACGGCCACGCTTGAGCGTGACGCTGTTGGCCTGCAACTGGCTTCCCCGGGCAATCGGCTCGGCGGCGACAACATAATTGCCCGTTGCCTGGACGGCAACCTGTAAATAGCGCTTCTCGTTGGCGCAGCGCGCCAGCACGTTGACGTTGCCCCACAGCTTCGCGCTGCCGGTCACGCTGAACGAGGGCTGGTCGCAGGAGGGGTACAGGTTGGGCGGAGTGCGCACGCTAACGCTGACGTCATCGCTAAAGCCTGCCAGCTGCTGAGTAAAAAACGCCGTCAGCTGAGCCTGTAAACCGTCTGCCATCGCGAGAGGGCTTAACAGCAGCAGAGTTGCCGCCAGGCTGGTTTTTAACGTCCGCATCGCTTGTCCCACCGTTTTGAAGAATTAACAGGATTCTACAGTCAGTGCTTTTGCATCAACGCAATAAATAGCGACGCATTTTGCGCTTATTCCGTCGATAAGGCAGACGGGTTGAGATTTAAGCTGTGAACTGAAATTTTCCCATCAGCGGAGGAGACATGCTCGATAAACTCGACGCTGCCTTACGTTTTCAGCAGGAAGCGCTCAATTTACGCGCCCAGCGGCAGGAAGTGTTAGCCGCCAACATCGCGAACGCGGATACCCCCGGGTATCAGGCGCGCGATATTGATTTTTCCAGTGAGCTTAAAAAAGTGATGGAGCGTGGACGTGCCGAAGGGACGGGGGTTGCGCTCGCAATGACCTCCTCACGCCATATCCCCGCTCAGGCGATGACCGCACCATCGACCGATTTACTTTACCGCATCCCCGACCAGCCTTCGCTTGACGGTAACACCGTCGACATGGACCGGGAGCGCACGCAGTTTGCCGACAACAGCCTGCAATACCAGACGGGGCTGACCGTACTCGGCGGACAGATCAAAAGCATGATGAGCGTCCTCCAGGGGGGCAACTAATCCATGGCTTTGCTGAATATTTTTGATATCTCCGGCTCGGCGCTCGCGGCGCAGTCCAAGCGCCTGAACGTGGCCGCCAGTAACCTGGCGAACGCCGACAGCGTGACCGGCCCGGACGGACAGCCGTACCGCGCGAAACAGGTGGTGTTTCAGGTTGATGCGGCGCCAGGCGCGGCGACGGGCGGCGTAAAGGTAGCCGACGTGGTTGAGAGCCAGGCGCCAGATCGTCTGGTGTACGAGCCGGGTAACCCGCTCGCGGATGCCAGCGGCTACGTCAAAATGCCAAACGTGGACGTGGTCGGCGAGATGGTCAACTCCATGTCCGCTTCGCGCAGCTATCAGGCTAACGTCGAAGTGCTTAACACCGTGAAGAGCATGATGCTCAAAACGCTCACTCTCGGCCAGTAAAGGAGACTCGCATGTCCATCGCCGTCAACGTGAATGATACGACCAACTCGGGCGTGAACAGTACCAGCACCGGCTCCAGCTCCCTGACGGGCAGCAACGCGTCGGATCTGCAAAGCAGCTTCTTAACGCTGCTGGTGGCGCAGCTGAAAAACCAGGATCCGACCAACCCAATGCAGAACAACGAACTGACCACGCAGCTTGCGCAGATCAGTACCGTGAGCGGCATTGAAAAGCTCAACACCACGCTCGGCTCCGTGTCCGGCCAAATCGACAGCAGCCAGTCTTTGCAGGCGGCGAATCTGATTGGTCACGGCGTGATGATCCCCGGTACCACCATTCTGGCCGGGACCAGCACCACCGATGGCACCAGCACCACGTCCACTACGCCGTTTGGCGTTGAGTTGCAGCAGGCGGCCGATAAGGTCACTGCGACGATTAAAGACGCCTCCGGCGTGGTGGTTCGCACCATCGACATCGGCAAGCTGGATGCAGGCGTGCATACCTTTACCTGGGACGGCAGCGTCACCGACGGCAGCACCGCGCCGAACGGCTCGTACACCGTGTCCATCGCTGCCAGCAGCGGCACCACGCAGCTGGTGGCGCAGCCGTTGCAGTTCGGCCTGGTGCAGGGCGTTATTAAGAGCAGCGACGGCAGCAAACTGGATTTGGGTACGACCGGTACCACCACACTCGACGAAGTTCGGCAGATTATCTAAGCCTTCATACTTATCAGGAGTAAGTCATGGCCTTTTCTCAAGCGGTCAGCGGCCTGAATGCTGCGGCCACCAACCTGGACGTCATTGGCAACAACATCGCCAACTCCGCGACCTACGGTTTTAAATCCGGTTCTGCCTCGTTTGCAGATATGTTTGCCGGTTCCAAAGTGGGCCTCGGCGTGAAAGTCGCGGGCATCACCCAGGACTTCACCGACGGCACGACCACCAACACCGGGCGTGGCCTGGACGTGGCGATCAGCCAGAACGGTTTCTTCCGTATGGTCGATGCCAACGGTTCCGTGTTCTACAGCCGTAACGGCCAGTTCAAGCTGGATGAAAACCGTAACCTGGTGAACATGCAGGGTCTGCAATTAACCGGTTATCCGGTTGCGGGTACGCCGCCGTCGGTTCAGACGGGCGCAAACCCACAGCCGATCTCCATTCCGAACACGCTGATGGCGGCGAAGTCCACCACCACTGCGACCCAGCAGATCAACCTGAACTCAACGGACGATATCCCGACGGTCGCGTTTGATCCGACGAACTCCGACAGCTACAACAAGAAGGGCACCGTCACGGTCTTTGACAGCCAGGGTAACGAACATAATATGAACGTTTACTATGTCAAAACCGCTGACAACACCTGGGATCTCTACACCCAGGACGCCAGCGTAGCCGGCTCTACCGCCAGCAAAGCGGCGCAGATGAGCTTCGACAACAACGGTAACCTGAAGAACGTCAATAACTACATCGCGCAGGGTACCACCCCTGAAACCTGGAATCTGGACACCACGCCAAACACCACGCCGTCTATCAATATCGTCAGCGATTCCATCAGCGGCGCGACCCCGGCCTCGTTCAACCTGAGCTTCCTGAACTCCATGCAGCAGAACACCGGTGCCAACAACGTGGTGGCGACCACCCAGAACGGGTACAAGCCGGGCGACCTGGTGAGCTATCAGATCAACGACGACGGTTCCGTTGTCGGTAACTACTCCAACGAACAGACCCAGGTTCTGGGCCAGATCGTGCTGGCGAACTTCGCCAACAACGAAGGTCTTCAGTCCGAAGGCGATAACGTCTGGTCTGCTACCCAGTCCTCCGGCGTGGCCCTGCTGGGTACGGCCGGAACAGGTAACTTCGGTACGCTGACCAACGGCGCGCTGGAAGCCTCCAACGTCGATCTGAGTAAAGAGCTGGTGAACATGATCGTCGCGCAACGTAACTATCAGTCGAACGCGCAGACCATCAAAACCCAGGATCAGATCCTCAACACGCTGGTTAACCTGCGTTAAGCGGCTGACGGGAAAGCGCAATGGATCACGCAATATATACAGCGATGGGCGCGGCAAGCCAGACGCTCAATCAGCAGGCCGTTACCGCCAGCAACCTGGCGAACGCCTCAACGCCGGGCTTTCGTGCGCAGTTTAACGCGCTGCGCGCCGTGCCGGTAGAAGGGCTTTCGCTGCCGACGCGTACCCTGGTGACCGCATCGACCCCTGGCGCAGACATGACGCCAGGCCAGATGGATTACACCTCGCGCCCGCTGGACGTTGCCCTGCAACAGGACGGCTGGCTGGCGGTGCAGACCGCCGACGGCGGCGAGGGATATACCCGCAACGGTAATATCCAGGTGAGCGCCACCGGGCAGTTGACCATTCAGGGGCATCCGGTGATGGGCGAAGCGGGCCCGCTGACCGTGCCGGAAGGCTCAGAGCTGACCATCGCGGCGGACGGGACGATCTCGGCGTTAAACCCGGGCGATCCGGCCAACACCGTTGCGCCCGTCGGGCGTCTGAAGCTGGTGAAGGCCGACGGTAAAGAGGTGCAGCGCGGCGATGACGGCATGTTCCGTCTGACCCAGGCGGCGCAGGCCACCCGTGGCGCCACGCTTCAGGCCGATCCGACCATCCGCGTGATGTCCGGCGTGCTGGAGGGCAGCAACGTCAAGCCGGTTGAAGCCATGACCGACATGATCGCCAGCGCCCGCCGTTTCGAAATGCAGATGAAGATCATTAGCGGCGTCGATGAAAACGCGAACAAAGCTAACCAACTTCTGGCTATGAGTTAACAGGACTCCTTATGATCAGTTCTTTATGGATCGCGAAAACGGGTCTGGACGCACAGCAAACCAATATGGACGTGATCGCCAACAACCTGGCGAACGTCAGCACCAATGGTTTCAAGCGCCAGCGCGCCGTTTTCGAAGATTTGCTTTATCAAACCATTCGCCAGCCGGGCGCCCAGTCTTCTGAGCAAACCACGCTGCCGTCCGGTTTGCAGATTGGTACCGGCGTGCGCCCGGTGGCCACCGAGCGTCTGCACAGCCAGGGCAACCTGTCCCAGACCAACAACAGCAAAGACGTGGCGATCAAAGGCCAGGGCTTCTTCCAGGTGCAGCTGCCTGACGGGACCTCTGCCTACACCCGCGACGGCTCGTTCCAGGTCGATCAGAACGGCCAGCTGGTGACGGCGGGCGGTTTCCAGGTTCAGCCTGCGATCACCATTCCGGCGAATGCCCTGAGCATCACCATCGGCCGTGACGGCGTGGTCAGCGTAACCCAGCAGGGTCAGGCTGCGCCGGTGCAGGTTGGCCAGCTCAACCTGACCACCTTCATGAACGATACCGGCCTGGAAAGCATCGGTGAGAACCTCTACACCGAAACGCAATCCTCCGGCACGCCGAATGAGAGCACCCCTGGCCTGAACGGCGCGGGTCTGCTCTATCAGGGTTATGTCGAAACCTCGAACGTGAACGTGGCGGAAGAGCTGGTCAACATGATCCAGGTTCAGCGCGCGTATGAAATTAACAGTAAAGCAGTGTCGACGACCGACCAGATGCTGCAAAAACTGACGCAACTCTAAGGGGCAGGCCGGTGCGGTAAACGCCGCCCCGGCTCCCTGTTTTTGAAGATGAAGGCAATGCAAAAACACGCGGCGTTTCGTTATCCGATTATGACTCTCCTGGCCGTTTCCCTGAGCGGGTGTGCCTGGATCCCGTCTAAACCCCTGGTTGAGGGTGCGACTACCGCCCAGCCCGTTCCCGGCCCCGCGCCGGTGGTAAACGGCTCAATTTTCCAGACCGCGCAGCCGATTAACTATGGCTATCAGCCGCTGTTTGAAGACCGTCGCCCGCGTAACATCGGCGATACGTTGACCATTGTGTTGCAGGAAAACGTCAGCGCGAGCAAGAGCTCGTCGGCGAACGCCAGCCGCGATGGCAAAACCAATTTCGGCTTCGACACCGTGCCGCGCTATTTGCAGGGCCTGTTTGGCAATGCGCGTGCCGATGTGGAGGCCTCTGGCGGCAACACCTTTAACGGTAAAGGTGGCGCGAACGCCAGCAACACCTTCAGCGGTACGCTGACGGTGACGGTTGACCAGGTGCTGGTCAACGGCAACCTGCACGTTGTGGGTGAAAAACAGATTGCGATTAACCAGGGCACGGAGTTCATTCGCTTCTCCGGCGTGGTTAACCCGCGCACCATCAGCGGCACCAATACCGTACCGTCCACCCAGGTGGCGGACGCGCGCATCGAGTATGTCGGCAACGGCTACATCAATGAGGCGCAGAATATGGGCTGGCTGCAACGCTTCTTCCTTAACCTATCGCCGATGTAAGCGAGGTGACCTATGTTTAAATCCCTCTTCGCAATCGCGCTCGCGCTGGTGGCAACCTTTGCCCAGGCCGACCGTATTCGCGATCTCACCAGCGTACAGGGCGTACGAGAAAACTCACTGATTGGCTACGGCCTGGTGGTGGGTCTGGACGGCACGGGTGACCAGACCACCCAGACGCCGTTTACCACCCAGAGCCTGAACAACATGCTCTCTCAGCTGGGCATTACCGTTCCGGCGGGCACCAACATGCAGCTGAAAAACGTGGCGGCGGTGATGGTCACCGCCTCATTCCCGGCCTTTGCGCGTCAGGGGCAGACCATCGACGTCGTCGTTTCTTCGATGGGTAACGCCAAAAGCCTGCGCGGCGGTACGCTGCTGATGACCCCGCTGAAAGGGGCCGACAGCCAGGTTTACGCGCTGGCGCAGGGGAACATTCTGGTCGGCGGGGCGGGCGCTTCGGCGGGCGGCAGCAGCGTGCAGGTGAACCAGCTTAACGGCGGGCGTATCACCGGCGGGGCGATTATCGAACGCGAACTGCCTACCCAGTTCGGCTCCGGTAACACCATCAACCTGCAACTGAACAACGAAGACTTCACGATGGCGCAGCAGATTGCCGACACCATCAACCGCAGCCGCGGCTTTGGCAGCGCCACCGCGCTGGACGCCCGTACCGTGCAGATCCGCACCTCGACGGGCGGCAGCAACCAGGTGCGCATGCTGGCCGATATCCAGAATATGGAGGTGAACGTGCCGTTGCAGGATGCCAAAGTCATCATCAACTCGCGCACCGGATCGGTGGTTATGAACCGCGAAGTGTCGCTGGACAGCTGTGCCGTGGCGCAGGGCAACCTGTCGGTAACGGTCAACCGTTCCGCCAACGTCAGCCAGCCGGACACGCCGTTTGGCGGCGGTCAGACGGTGGTCACGCCGCAAACCCAGATCGACCTGCGCCAGAGCGGCGGCTCGCTGCAAAGCGTGCGCTCCAGCGCCAACCTGAACAGCGTGGTGCGTGCGCTTAACGCGCTCGGGGCAACGCCGATGGAGCTGATGTCGATTCTGCAATCCATGCAAACCGCGGGCTGCCTGCGTGCCAAAGTGGAAATCATCTAATGCTGACCGATAGCAAACTGCTGACCAGCGCGGCATGGGACGCCCAGTCGCTCAACGAGCTGAAAACCAAAGCGGGCAAGGATCCGGCGGCGAACATCCGCCCGGTCGCCCGTCAGGTGGAAGGGATGTTTGTGCAGATGATGCTTAAGAGCATGCGTGAAACCCTGCCGAAAGACGGGATGTTCAGCAGCGACTCCACGCGACTCTACACCAGCATGTATGACCAGCAGATTGCACAGCAGATGACCGCCGGGAAGGGCCTCGGTCTGGCTGACATGATTGTTAAACAGACCGCAGCCGCCCAGGGCATTCAGGGGCAGGAAGACCAGCCTGCGCAGGTACCGATGAAGTTCGACCTGGAAACGGTGACCAGTTATCAGAATCAGGCCCTGACGCAGATGGTGCGTAAGGCGATACCGAAGGCCACGGAGAGCAACGACGAGCCGCTCACCGGCGACAGCAAAGACTTCCTGGCGCAGCTCTCGCTGCCCGCGCGTCTTGCCAGCGAGCAGAGCGGGGTGCCGCATCACCTGATCCTGGCGCAGGCCGCGCTGGAGTCCGGCTGGGGCCAGCGTCAGATCCGCAAAGAGAACGGTGAGCCGAGCTTCAACATCTTCGGCGTGAAGGCGAACGCCAGCTGGAAGGGGCCCACCACCGAAATCACCACCACCGAATATGAAAACGGTGCCGCCGTGAAGGTGAAGGCCAAATTCCGCGTCTACAGCTCGTATCTGGAAGCGCTGTCGGATTATGTCGGCCTGTTAAGCCGCAACCCGCGCTACACCGCTGTGACCCAGGCGGCCACGCCGGAGCAGGGTGCGCAGGCGTTGCAGAACGCGGGCTACGCGACGGACCCGAACTATGCGCGCAAGCTCACCAGCATGATCCAGCAGCTGAAATCGATGGGCGAGAAGGTCAGCAAAGCCTATAGCACAGATCTCGAAAATCTGTTCTGAAAGTTCTCAAGTCCCGGTGGAGGCTGCCGATAACCTTCATCAGGACTCGTGTCTGAAAGTGTAAAAGGAACCCCCATGTCCAGTTTGATTAACAGCGCCATGAGTGGCCTCAGTGCTGCCCAGGCGGCACTCAATACCGTCAGTAACAATATTTCAAGCTATAACGTGACAGGTTATACCCGCCAGAACACCATTCTGGGGGCGTCTAACAGCACGCTGACAGGCGGTGGCTGGGTTGGCAACGGGGTGTATGTCTCCGGGGTACAGCGTGAGTATGATGCCTTCATCACCAACCAGCTGCGTGCGGCAGATACCCAGAGCAGCGGCCTGACCACGCGCTATCAGCAGATGTCGAAAATCGACGACGTGCTCTCGGATACCACCAACTCGCTCTCCACCACGTTACAGGGCTTCTTTACCAGCCTGCAAACGCTGGTCAGCAACGCGGAAGATCCGGCAGCGCGCCAGACGGTGCTCGGCAAAGCCGATGGCCTGATCAACCAGTTCAAAGTGACCGATCAGTATCTGCGCGACCAGGATAAGCAGGTGAATACCTCTATCTCCAGCAGCGTCGATCAGATCAATAACTATGCGAAACAGATTGCCACGCTGAACGATCAGATCTCCCGTCTGACCGGCGTCGGTGCGGGCTCGTCCCCGAACGAACTGCTGGATCAGCGCGACCAGCTGGTCAGCGAGCTGAACAAGATTGTCGGCGTGGAAGTGGCGGTTCAGGACAGCGGCACTTATAACGTTTCCTTTGCCAACGGCTACACCCTGGTGCAGGGCAGCACGGCGAATCAGCTGGCTGCGGTGCAGTCCAGCGCCGATCCTTCACGTATCACGGTAGCCTTTGTTGACGCGGCGTCCGGCAGCGTAGAGATCCCGGAAAAGCAGCTGACCACCGGTTCGCTGGGCGGGCTGCTGAACTTCCGCGCAAACGATCTGGATAACGCGCGTAACTCGCTCAACCAGATGGCGCTGGCCTTTGCCGACACGATGAACACCCAGCATGAAGCAGGCTATGACGCCAACGGCGACAAGGGCGGCAAGCTGTTTGATTTCGGCTCTCCGTCCGTGCTGAGCAACGCCAAAAACACCGGCAGCGCCTCGGCCACGGCGACCGTCACCGACAGCACGGCGGTGCAGGCCACCAACTATAAGGTGGAGTACAACGGCACCAACTGGACCGTAACGCGCCTGTCCGACAAAACCAGCTTCACGCAAACGCCGGATGCCAGCGGCAACCTGTCGTTTGACGGTCTCAGCGTGAACATCAGCGGCGCGGCGGACAAGAAGGACAGCTTCCTCGTGAAGCCGGTCAACGACGTCATCATCAATATGGATCTGGCGATCTCCGATGAGTCCAAACTGGCGATGGCCTCTGCCAGCGACAGCGGCGACAGCGATAACACCAACGGCCAGAAGCTGCTGGATCTGCAAAGCGCGAAAAAGGTCGGCGGTAACAAAACCTTTAACGATGCCTACGCCTCGCTGGTTAGCACCGTCGGGAGCACCACCGCGTCGCTGAAAACCAGTAGCGAAACGCAGACCAACGTGGTGACCCAGCTGACCAAACAGCAGCAGTCTATCTCCGGGGTTAACCTGGATGAAGAGTACGGCAACCTGCAACGGTATCAGCAGTACTACCTGGCGAACGCTCAGGTGCTTCAGACAGCCAGCACGCTCTTTGATGCGTTAATCAATATTCGCTAAGGCCGGGGTGAAAAATGCGTATTAGCACTCAAATGATGTACGAGCAGAGCATGCGTGGAGTGAGCAACTCCCAGAGCCTCTGGCTCAGCTATGGCGAGCAGATGTCGACGGGCAAGCGCGTCAACCGCCCGTCCGATGACCCGATTGCCGCGTCTCAGGCGGTGGTGTTGTCTCAGGCGCAAACCCAGAACAGCCAGTATGCGCTGGCCCGCTCTTTTGCCACCACCAAAGTCTCTCTTGAAGAGAACGTGTTGACTCAGGTGACCTCTGCTATTCAGAGCGCGCAGGAGAAGATCGTTTACGCAGGCAACGGCACGCTGAGCGATAACGACCGCGCCTCGCTGGCGACCGATCTGAAGGGGATCCGCGATCAGCTGATGAACCTGGCAAACAGCACCGACGGTAACGGCCGCTATATTTTTGCCGGTTACAAAACCGAAGCGCCTGCCTTCAATGAGACCACCGGCGCTTACGACGGCGGCGCTACGCCAATCAGCCAGCAGGTCGATTCCGCACGCTCGATGCAGATCAGCCATACCGGTACAGAAGTGTTCGATAACTTCACCAGCAGCGCCAAGCCAGAGCCGGACGGCAGCGCCCCGGAAACGAACCTGTTTAAGATCCTGGACGCGGCCATTGCCTCGCTGAATACCCCGGTTGAAGACGATCAGACCACGGCGGATGCCATGAGCGCAATCATCGACAAAACCAACCGTGGGCTGAGCAACTCGCTCGATAACGTGCTGACGGTACGTGCAGAGCTGGGGACGAACCTGAACGAGCTGGACAAGCTGGATGCGCTGGGCGATGACCGCGCGCTGGGACAAACGCAGCAGATGAGCGACCTGGTGGACGTGGACTGGAACTCGGTGATCTCGTCTTACACGATGCAGCAGGCGGCGTTGCAGGCTTCTTATAAAGCCTTCAGCGATCTGCAAGGCATGTCTCTGTTCCAGCTCAACAAGTAATGTCTTGACCTCTTAGAACATGTCTTGAAACTGGGCATGTTTTGACTGCCCAATCCGTAATGGATTGGGCATTTTTTTTATCACGCCTGTGCCGGTAACGCCTTTACCCGGGCGCTTTCAACCAGGCGAATCACCAGCGCAATAGCGCCACACAGGGTTGCCAGCGCCACCACGCCGCTCCAGCCTGCCCGGGCGTACAGATAGCTGCCCGCCACCGAGCCCAGCGCCATGCCGATAAACACCACCGTAAAGAGCAGGGCGTTCAGACGACCCCGGGCCTGCGGCTCAAGGCTGTAGACCAGATTCTGGTGCGCGACGAGGCTCGATTGCAGGCCCAGGTCAAACCCAACCGCAGAGAGCGCAATCAGGATCAGCTGGCCGTGTACGCCGAGAGCGGGCATCAGGAACATCAGGGCAAACGAGACCGTCACCAGCGCCGCGCCGAGCTGCGTGACTCTGCCCGCGCCCAGTTTATCCGCCAGCCCGCCCGCCAGCGGAGCGGCTAACGCCCCCGCAGCCCCGGCGATCCCGAACCCACCCGCTACGGCGCTGCCGAGTTGATAACGCTCAAGCAGCATCACCGCAAGGGTTGACCAGAAGGCGCTAAAGGCAATCGAGAGGAAACCTTGCGCCAGCGCGGCACGACGCAGGGCGGGGTAACGACGCCACAGGTGCTCCATCGAGCGCAGCAGGGCGGGATAGCTCAGGGTCGAGTGAATGGCAAAGCGCGGCAGCACCGCCCACATCATCACGCCGATAAAGGCGATACTGGCGGCGGCCAGCTGATACATCACGCGCCAGCCAAAGGCTTCACCCACCACGCCGCTGACGGTTCTTGATAATAAAATCCCCAGCAGCAGGCCGGTCATCACCGTGCCCACGGTTTTACCCTGTTTCCCTTCCGGGGCAAGAATGGCGGCGGCGGGAACGATATCCTGCGCCATTGTGGCGGCCATCCCGATCAGCAGGCTTGCCAGCAGCAGGGCGTGCAGCTGTCCGGTCAGGCTACAGCCGAGTAAAAAGAGGGCCAGCGCGGCGCTTTTTATCAGGATCAGCGTCCGGCGATCGTGGCGATCGCCCAGCGGCAGCAGGAACAGAATGCCCAGCGCGTACCCGGCCTGGGTTAAGGTCGGGACCAGCCCCATTCCTTCGATGCTCAGATGCAGGTCGGCACCCATCAGCGGCAGCAGCGGCTGGGCGTAGTAAATCGACGCCACGCTAAAACCCGCCCCCAGGGCCAGCATAAAAATGACCCAGCGGCTTACGGCATGGGGCGCTGTTGTTGTGTTCATAGGTAATTCCTCATTCATGGTGTACAGACATTTTTTACCATGACGGCTTGTGGCGGTAGCGGGCCCGGTGGTAAAACGCTTATACGTTTAACGTATAGCCATCAAAATAATGAAACGAACTGAGCGTATAGACAGGGTGGAGCTGATGCGCACCTTTGTGCGTATCGTGGAGGCGGGTTCACTCTCCGCGGCGGCGCGGCAGCTTAATACCACCCAGGCCACCGTCAGCCGGCGGCTACAGTCCCTGGAAACGGTACTCGGCGTGCGGCTGCTGCTGCGCACGACCCACACCACGCGACTCACCGATGACGGGGAGCGCTGCTATCAACATGCCCGCCGGGTGATCGACAGCTGGCTGGCGCTGGAAGATGAGGTAGGGCAGACGGAAGATGAGCCGGTGGGCGTGCTGCGCGTGCGTGCCCCCCACGCGTTCGGCCAGGAGCAGCTTCTGGTGCCGCTCACGCAGTTTTTGCAGCGGTATCCGCAGCTGTCCGTGGAGTGGATGCTCAACGATAAGTCGGTGGATTTCCTCGGCGATAACCTCGACTGCGCCATCCGCGTGGGGGCGGAAATCGATCCGGCGACCGTGTCGGTACTGCTGGCGGAAGTGCCTCGCTGCGTGGTGGCCTCCCCGACGTTGCTGGCGCAGTTTCCTGCCGTGAATGCTCCGGACGACCTTTCCGTACTGCCGTGGATTGCCATCAGCACCTTCTATCAGCGCCATATTGAGCTGTATAAAGAGGGCGCTTCGCCTGCGCGCGTGACCCTGACACCGCGCCTGAGCACCGACAGCCTGTACGTGGCGCGTAATACGGCCTTAAGCGGGTTAGGGGTGGCAGTGGTATCAAGCTGGACGGTGAAAGAGGATATTGCGCAGGGGCGGTTAGTGCATCTGCTGCCCGACTGGCAGCCCGCAGCGCTGCCCGTTCATCTGGTTTATCCGTGGTCGCGCTATTATCCGGCGCGGCTGCGCCGTTTTCTGGAGATGATGCGCGAGGTGATGCCGGGTATTGCGGGGATGCGAAAACCGACGCGTGAGAAATAAAAAAGCCGACCCGAGGGTCGGCTTTTTTTATCGCACAATCTTAGTCAGACTGCGGGCGGGTAGCAGGTGCAGTCGCCTGATGCGTTGCGCTGTGGCCACCGGCAGAGCCTTTACCTTCGAAGTTGAAGGAAGGACGTACCCAGTCGCTGCTGCGCGGCGCTTCCGGAACATATTCCGGAGCCGGGGCTCGCGTCATCGGTGCCGTCGCGACGTGAGCCGGAGCAACGTCAGCAGCAGGAGCCGCTTTCACTTCTGGCGCTTTCACTTCCGGCACTTTCACTTCGGCAGCTTCGCGAACAGGTTCGACGTCGACAGCGACTTCCGGCACCACTTCTTCAGCAACCGTTTCGACCACAGCCTCAGCCTCTTCAACAACGGCTGGCTGTGCTTCTTCGACAACCTCTTCAGCGACTACGGCATCTTCTTCGGTAACGATCTGCGGAGCAGCGTCAACCGGCGCGGCAATCACTTCAGGGTGCGAGGTCTCAATCTCAGCCTGAGGTGCATTTTCAGTAAGATCGGGCGCAACAACCTGCGGGTCAACCACCTGAGGCTCCGCAACCGCTGGCGCTTCGGTGACAACCTCTTCAACGGCGGCGACAGGCGCTACCGGTGCAATCACCTCTTCGGTAACCGGCTGTTCTTCAACAACCTGCTCCGGACGGGCAACCGGGTAGCGGATCCAGACTTTACCGGATGCCATTTCCGGTGACGCACAGGCCACGGCTAACGGCATTGGTGACTGAGTCGGGTAACGCTCGTCACGGTAACGACGACGGCGCTGGCCGCTGACGCGCAGGTGACGCGGAGAGCGACGGGAGCGACGCGGCATGCCTGCGTTATCACGGCCTTCGCTGCTATCGTCCTGCTCAACGTTGTTTTCGACTACCGCTGGCAGATCAACCTTCGCCAGCTGGGTGTTCGGTGCAGCCTCAGCGACAGGCTCGGCGGCGACGATTGCGGTCTCTTCGGTTTGCTCTGCGGACGCGAAGCGAACTTTCTGTGACAGCTGGCGCTGCTTACGACGTGGCATAACCTGAGTACGTTCTTCCTGCTCGGTCTCCTGCTGTTCAGCCGGGACTTCGCGGTTCAGGCTCTTCACTTCCTGCTGCGCCTGACGCTTCTCGTCGTTACGACGACGGTTGCGTTCACGGCGAGGCTGCTGCTCGTCACGCTGTTTGCCCTTCTCGGACTCGTCGCCCGCCTGCTGGCGAATGTCGCGATCTTCAACATTCTGCTGTTGCTTCTCACGACGGTTGCGACGGTTGTCTTCGCGCTGCTCGCGGCCTTCGCCGTTTTCAGAACGATTGTCACGGCGTTCGTTACGATCGCCACGGTCATTGCGGTCGCCGCGCTCGTTACGGTCGCGACGGTTGTTCTGACGCTTACGACGATCCTGCTGACGCTCTGGCTTCGCCTCTTTCGGTGCTTCTTTCGGCTGTTCCGGCTGTGCTTCTTCGCCAGCGAACATTTTCTTCAGCGCACCCAGGATACGGCTCAGCAGACCCGGCTGTGCAGGTTCAGCTTTCGCCGCTTCTGCCGCTGGTTTTTGCGCCGCAGGTTTCGCTGCTGGTTTTTCCATTGCCGCTTCTGGCGGTGCTTCCGGCATGATGAAGGTCGCTAACGCAGGCTGCTCTGGCAGTTTACGCTCGGCAGGCTCTTCATCGGACGGCAGCGCCATCTCTTCTTCATGCAGCTTCGGCAGCAGGTAGCTGAGTGTGGACGTTTCTTCACCCTTACGCACGCGCAGTACGTGGTAGTGCGGGGTCTGCATCTGGTCGTTTGGCACGATAATGCAGCGAACGCCGCCCTGACGCGATTCAATCGCACTTACCGCGGCACGTTTTTCGTTAAGCAGGTAAGAGGCAACGGGCACCGGCACAATGGCGTGAACTTCTTTGGTGTTCTCTTTCAGCGCTTCTTCTTCAATCAGACGCAGAATAGAGAGGGACAGGGATTCGTTATCACGCACGGTACCTGTACCGGAGCAGCGCGGGCAGACGTGATGGCTGGACTCACCCAGTGACGGGCTCAGACGCTGACGCGACATTTCAAGCAGGCCAAAGCGAGAGATATGGCTGATCTGGATACGCGCACGGTCCTGACGCACCGCTTCGCGCAGGCGGTTTTCGACCGCACGCTGGTGACGAACCGGGGTCATGTCGATGAAGTCGATAACAATCAGACCGCCCAGGTCGCGCAGACGCAGCTGGCGAGCGATCTCATCGGCCGCTTCGAGGTTAGTGTTGTAGGCGGTCTCTTCGATATCGCCACCGCGCGTTGCGCGTGCGGAGTTGATGTCGATAGCGGTCAGCGCTTCAGTGGTATCGATAACGATAGAACCGCCGGACGGCAGACGCACTTCACGCTGGAAGGCGGACTCAATCTGGGATTCAATCTGATAGTGGCTGAACAGCGGGATTTCACCGGTGTACAGTTTGATTTTGCTGGTGAAATCCGGACGGCCCAGCGCGGCGATGTGCTGGCGAGCCAGCTCAAGCACTTTCGGGTTATCAATCAGAATTTCGCCGATGTCCTGGCGCAGATAGTCGCGGAACGCACGCACGATAACGTTACTTTCCTGGTGAATCAGGAAAGGAGCAGGGCGGTTTTCAGCGGCTTTCTGGATAGCTTCCCAGTGCTTCAGGCGGAAGCTTAAGTCCCACTGCAAGGCTTCGGCAGATTTGCCAACGCCTGCGGTACGAACGATAAGGCCCATGCCGTCTGGAAGTTCCAGGCTTGCCAGCGCTTCTTTCAGCTCGGTACGGTCGTCGCCTTCGATACGGCGAGAGATACCCCCCGCACGCGGGTTGTTTGGCATCAGTACCAGATAGCTGCCTGCCAGGCTGATAAAGGTGGTCAGCGCAGCGCCTTTATTGCCGCGTTCTTCTTTATCGATCTGAACGATAACTTCCTGACCTTCGCGCAGAACATCTTTGATGTTTGGACGACCGTGGGAGTTATAGTTGGCAGGGAAATATTCGCGGGCAATTTCTTTAAGAGGTAGGAAACCATGACGCTCAGCACCGTAATCGACAAATGCGGCTTCAAGGCTTGGTTCAATGCGGGTGATCTTACCTTTGTAAATGTTCGCTTTTTTCTGTTCGTGTCCAGGACTTTCGATATCCAGATCGTACAGGCGCTGCCCATCCACAAGGGCGACACGCAACTCTTCTTGCTGAGTTGCGTTGATTAACATTCTTTTCATCGTAACTTACTCGTTATTCTTACATTGACGACAAAGCTGCGGGCAAGGTGACGCTTTCCGGGGTATGAACCGATGGCCTCGTGTCTATTCACGTCGCCAACCTCACGGTTGTCGCTCGCTTAAGAGGCGCAGAGTGTCGGTTGCCTGTGTGTCATACGGAAACACAGCGCAATTATCAGGGGAACAGCCTGGGTAAAACTCTCCAGAGAAGATTCCATTTACCGGGAAGTACTGCAACCCGCAGCCCGCTAACTGTCTGAAAGATCATTACGTCTTACGCCATTGCTGCGTGGATGATCGGTCAGACAAAACTGGTCATTCCGTCAGTTTCCTGATTAACCAGGATTTAACACGGAAAACGGCCTCATTATTCCACTGCTCGCCGGGTTATAGCAAGATGACTTTTGCCATTTATCACCCGGTTACTCACAGTTTCTCCACTTAAGTGCAGCGATTGGTTTAATATCCACCAAATCGATTGCGTGAATGAAAGCGCGCCGGACGAAAGTAAATATAAGCATAGAAAAATGAGTGGCGCTAATGCGTGACGATATTTAGAATCGCCAACCATGAAAACAGAGACTCCAGCCGTAAAAATGGTTGCCATTACCGATGATGAAGCGGGGCAACGTATCGATAACTTTTTGCGTACCCAGCTGAAAGGCGTACCGAAGAGCATGATTTATCGCATCCTGCGTAAAGGCGAGGTGCGGGTTAACAAAAAACGCGTGAAACCTGAATATAAACTCGAAGCGGGCGACGACGTGCGTATCCCGCCGGTTCGCGTTGCCGAGCGCGAAGAAGAGGCGGTTTCACCGAAGCTGCAAAAAGTCGCCGCCCTGAGCGATGTGATTTTGTATGAAGACGATCATATCCTGGTGCTGAACAAACCCTCGGGTACTGCCGTTCACGGCGGGAGCGGCCTGAGCTTCGGCGTGATTGAAGGGTTGCGTGCCCTGCGACCGGAAGCGCGTTTCCTCGAACTGGTTCACCGCCTCGACCGTGATACCTCCGGCGTGCTGCTGGTGGCGAAGAAGCGTTCCGCGCTTCGTTCCCTTCACGAGCAGCTGCGTGATAAAGGTATGCAGAAAGATTACCTGGCGCTGGTGCGCGGGCAATGGCAGTCCCATATAAAGGTGGTTCAGGCGCCCTTGCTGAAAAACATCCTGCAAAGCGGCGAGCGTATTGTGCGTGTGAACCAGGAAGGCAAACCTTCCGAAACGCGCTTTAAAATAGAAGAGCGTTATGAGTTTGCCACGCTGGTACGCTGTAGCCCGGTAACGGGACGCACCCACCAGATCCGTGTGCATACGCAATATGCCGGACACCCTATCGCGTTCGACGATCGCTATGGCGACCGTGACTTTGACAAGCAGCTGGCGGGCACCGGGCTATCGCGTCTGTTCCTGCACGCTGCGGCGCTTAAGTTTACCCATCCGGGAACGGGTGAGGTGATGCGCGTCGAGGCGCCGATGGACGATCAGTTAAAACGGTGTCTTAAAGTTCTGCGCGGCTAAGTATGCCTTCCTCCCTCTCCCGGTGGGAGAGGGTCGGGGTGAGGGCATCAGACCGCAAAGATCAGGTCGCAAAGATCACGCCGTCAACGGATTACACTCTTCGCGTCTTAACATCTGAGACAGCGCAATCAGCGGCAGCCCAACCAGCGTGTTCGGGTCGCGGCCTTCCAGCCTTTCAAACAGCGCGATGCCCAGTCCCTCACTTTTAAAACTGCCCGCGCAGTTCAGAGGGCGTTCTTTACGCACGTAATCGACAATCTCCTGCTCGCTCAGGTGCCGGAAATGCACGTCAAACGGCTCGCATTCGGTTTGCAGATGCCCGTTTGCCGAGTTGTAAAGCGCAAGGCCGGTATAAAAGGTGACAATATTGCCCCGCGCCCGCAACAGCTGCTGAATCGCATTCTCTTCGGTATGCGGCTTTCCGGTAATCACCCCATCCAGTACGCAAACCTGATCGGAGCCTATAATCAGATGAGCAGGGTAGCGTGCGGCCAGCGACTGCGCTTTTTCCTGCGCAAGGCGTGTCACCAGATGGCGCGGCGACTCTCCCGGTTGCGGGGTTTCGTTCACGGCAGGAGCGGCACATTCGAACGGGATCCCGAGCTTCTCAAGCAGCATTCGGCGGTAGGATGAGGTGGAACCGAGAACGAGATTTGGCATATTTTTATCACCAGATATAGCGTAACGATGCCAGCCATTTTAAACTACAGGCCGCAATGTGTGCGAATAATTGGCAAAAGGCAGCTCTGGTTGCCTTTTTCTTTGACTCTATGACGTTACAAAGTTAATATGCGCGCCCTATGCAAAAGGTAAAATTACCCCTGACTCTTGATCCGGTTCGTACGGCTCAAAAACGCCTCGATTATGAAGGAGTTTATTCTTCCGATCAGGCCGAGCGTATCGCCGAATCCGTAGTCAGTGTGGACAGTGATGTGGAATGCTCCATGTCGTTCGCTATCGATAATCAGCGCCTTGCCGTTATTACCGGTGATGCAAAGGTTACGGTAACGCTCGAATGTCAGCGTTGCGGGAAACCGTTCGTACAGCACGTTCACACAACGTATTGTTTCAGTCCGGTTCGTTCAACCGAACAGGCTGAAGCACTCCCGGAAGCGTATGAACCGATTGAGGTTAACGAATTCGGTGAAATCGATCTGCTGGCTTTGGTAGAAGATGAAGTGATCCTCTCCTTACCAGTAGTTCCGGTGCATGATTCTGAACACTGTGAAGTGTCCGAGGCGGACATGGTCTTTGGGGAACTGCCTGATGAAGCGCAAAAACCAAATCCATTTGCCGTATTAGCCAGCTTAAAGCGTAAGTAATTGAGGAGTAAGGTCCATGGCCGTACAACAGAATAAACCAACCCGTTCCAAACGTGGCATGCGTCGTTCCCATGACGCGCTGACCGCAGTTACCAGCCTGTCTGTAGACAAGACTTCTGGTGAGAAACACCTGCGTCACCACATCACCGCTGACGGTTTCTACCGCGGCCGCAAGGTTATCACTAAGTAATCACGCGTCAGCGTGATTAAGCTTAGTGAGGATTTCCCCGTGCAAACGGGGAATTTACCGAACCAGGCTGTGACGATACCTTGACACGTCTAACCCTGGCGTTAGATGTCATGGGGGGAGATTTTGGCCCTTCCGTGACAGTGCCTGCGGCATTGCAGGCACTGAATTCTAATTCGCAACTCACACTTCTTTTAGTCGGCAATCCCGACACAATCACGCCATTACTTGCAAAAGCTGACTTCGAACAACGTTCACGTCTGCAAATTATTCCTGCGCAGTCAGTTATTGCCAGTGATGCCCGACCCTCGCAGGCTATTCGCAATAGCCGCGGCAGCTCTATGCGAATCGCGCTGGAGCTGGTGAAAGAAGGGCGAGCGCAGGCTTGCGTCAGCGCCGGGAATACCGGTGCGCTGATGGGGCTTGCGAAATTACTGCTCAAACCCATCGAAGGGATTGAGCGTCCTGCGCTGGTGACGGTCTTACCGCATCAGCAAAAGGGCAAAACGGTGGTGCTCGATTTGGGCGCTAACGTCGATTGTGATAGTACAATGCTGGCTCAGTTTGCCGTGATGGGATCGGTGCTGGCAGAAGACGTGGTCGGGATCGCTAACCCGCGCGTTGCGTTATTGAATATTGGTGAAGAAGAGACCAAAGGCCTGGACAGCATTCGTGACGCTGCCGAATTGCTCAAACAGGTTCCCTCCATCAACTATATTGGTTATCTCGAAGCCAATGAGTTGCTGACGGGCAAAACGGATGTATTAGTGTGTGATGGCTTCACCGGTAACGTAACGCTGAAGACCATGGAAGGGGTCGTTCGGATGTTCCTTTCCTTGCTTAAGTCGCAGGGAGAAGGTCAAAAAAGGTCCTGGTGGCTGATTTTATTAAAGCGTTGGTTACAAAAAAGCCTGACGCGGCGATTCAGTCACCTCAACCCCGACCAGTATAATGGCGCCTGTCTGTTAGGATTGCGCGGTATTGTGATTAAGAGTCACGGTGCGGCCAATCAGCGAGCTTTTTCCGTCGCGATTGAACAGGCAGTGCAGGCGGTGCAGCGACAAGTCCCCCAGCGGATTGCCGCTCGCCTGGAATCTGTATTAGCTAAAAGTGACTGAGCGTACATGTATACGAAGATTATTGGTACCGGCAGTTATCTGCCAAAGCAGGTGCGAACCAACGCCGATCTGGAAAAAATGGTAGATACGTCTGACGAGTGGATTGTCACGCGCACAGGTATCCGTGAACGTCGTATTGCCGCGCCAGACGAAACCGTTTCAACCATGGGTTACGAAGCCGCACAGCGCGCTATCGAAATGGCCGGCATCGATAAAGATCAGATTGGTTTGATCGTCGTGGCGACCACTTCGTCGACCCATGCTTTCCCAAGCGCAGCGTGCCAGGTGCAGAATATGCTCGGCATTAAAGGCTGCCCGGCATTTGATGTGGCTGCGGCCTGTGCAGGTTTTACCTACGCACTTAGCATTGCCGATCAGTACGTGAAATCCGGCTCCGTGAAGTATGCGCTGGTGATCGGGGCTGACGTGCTGGCACGTACCTGCGATCCTACCGATCGCGGCACGATCATTATTTTTGGTGATGGCGCCGGTGCGGTACTGCTTGGTCAGTCCGAGGAGCCGGGGATCATCTCCACGCATTTACATGCTGACGGCAGCTACGGCGAGCTGTTAACCCTGCCAAACGCGGATCGCGTTAACCCAGACAACTCTATTTACCTGACAATGGCGGGTAATGAAGTGTTCAAAGTGGCAGTGACCGAGCTTGCTCACATCGTTGACGAAACGCTGGAAGCGAACAATCTTGAACGCTCCGCGCTCGACTGGCTGGTGCCGCATCAGGCGAACCTGCGCATTATTAGCGCAACAGCGAAAAAGCTGGGCATGTCGATGGATAACGTTGTGGTGACGCTGGATCGTCACGGCAATACCTCTGCGGCGTCGGTACCTTGCGCATTCGATGAAGCGGTACGCGACGGACGAATCAAACGGGGCCAGCTGGTCCTGCTTGAAGCCTTCGGTGGTGGGTTCACCTGGGGTTCCGCGCTGGTTCGTTTCTAGTATAAGGATAAAAAGATGACGCAATTTGCATTTGTGTTCCCGGGACAGGGCTCTCAAACGGTTGGGATGTTGTCTGAAATGGCGGCAACCTACCCGGTTATCGAAGAGACTTTCCGTGAAGCCTCTGACGCTCTGGGCTATGATCTTTGGGCGTTGACCCAGCAGGGTCCAGCCGAAGAGCTGAATAAAACCTGGCAGACTCAGCCAGCACTGCTGACCGCATCCGTTGCGCTGTGGCGCGTATGGCAGCAGCAGGGCGGTAAAGTGCCAGCGCTGCTCGCCGGTCACAGCCTGGGTGAATACTCTGCGCTGGTCTGTGCGGGTGTGATTGCGTTTGCTGATGCCGTGCGTCTGGTTGAGCTGCGCGGTAAGTTCATGCAGGAAGCGGTTCCAGAAGGGACGGGAGGCATGTCTGCCATTATCGGTCTTGATGATGCGTCCATTGCGAAAGCCTGTGAAGAGTCAGCAGAAGGCCAGATTGTTTCTCCTGTGAACTTTAACTCGCCGGGCCAGGTTGTTATCGCGGGCCACAAAGAAGCGGTTGAACGTGCGGGTGCAGCCTGTAAAGCAGCGGGCGCAAAACGCGCACTGCCACTGCCCGTTAGCGTGCCATCTCACTGCGCGCTGATGAAGCCAGCAGCGGACAAACTGGCCGTTGAACTGGACAAAATTACCTTTAACACACCGACGATTTCCGTTGTGAATAACGTTGATGTGAAATGCGAAACCGCGCCAGAGGCTATCCGCGCTGCGCTGGTTCGTCAGCTTTATAGCCCGGTACAGTGGACCAAAACCGTTGAGTTTATGGCGTCACAGGGCGTTGAGCATCTGTATGAAGTCGGCCCTGGTAAAGTCCTCACCGGTCTGACAAAACGTATTGTTGACACCCTGACCGCATCGGCGATTAACGAGCCGGACGCGATGTCAGCGGCACTCTCGCAATAAAAGAGGAATACCATGAGTTTTGAAGGAAAAATCGCACTGGTGACCGGCGCAAGCCGCGGTATCGGGCGTGCAATTGCTGAAACACTGGTTGCGCGCGGCGCGAAAGTGATTGGTACAGCGACCAGCGAGAATGGCGCTCAGGCCATCAGCGACTATCTGGGTGCGAACGGTAAGGGTCTGGTACTGAATGTGACCGAGCCTGCATCTATCGAATCTGTTCTGGAAAATATTCGCGCAGAATTTGGCGAGATCGATATTCTGGTAAATAATGCTGGGATCACTCGCGATAACCTGCTGATGCGAATGAAAGATGACGAGTGGAACGATATTATCGAAACCAACCTGTCATCGGTATTCCGTCTGTCAAAAGCGGTAATGCGCGCTATGATGAAAAAGCGTCATGGTCGTATTATCACTGTTGGTTCTGTGGTTGGTACCATGGGAAATGCTGGTCAGGCTAACTACGCTGCGGCGAAAGCAGGTCTGATCGGTTTCAGTAAATCGCTGGCACGCGAAGTTGCGTCCCGCGGTATTACTGTAAACGTTGTTGCTCCGGGCTTTATTGAAACGGACATGACGCGTGCGCTGACCGATGATCAGCGTGCGGGTACACTGGCGGCAGTTCCTGCGGGGCGTCTTGGCGACCCTAAAGAAATCGCCAGTGCGGTTGCATTTTTAGCCTCTGACGAAGCGGGTTACATCACTGGTGAAACCCTCCACGTCAACGGCGGGATGTATATGGTTTAATCACGATCGAAAATATTTGCGTTATTAGGGCGAATGGCCTCAAAATAACGTAAAATCGTGGTAAGACCTGCCGGGATTTAGTTGCAAATTTTTCAACATTTTATACACTACGAAAACCATCGCGAAAGCGAGTTTTGATAGGAAATTTAAGAGTATGAGCACTATCGAAGAACGCGTTAAGAAAATTATCGGCGAGCAGCTGGGCGTTAAGCAGGAAGAAGTTGTGAACTCCGCTTCCTTCGTTGAAGACCTGGGCGCAGATTCTCTTGACACCGTTGAGCTGGTAATGGCTCTGGAAGAAGAGTTTGATACTGAGATTCCGGACGAAGAAGCTGAGAAAATCACCACCGTTCAGGCTGCCATTGATTACATCAACGGTCACCAGGCGTAAGTGAACATCTCCAGGCGGTCATTCGACCGCCTGAGTTTTATCTTTTTTAGTCCCACGAATCCCTTTTTATCCCTCCCTGGAGGACAAACGTGTCTAAGCGTCGTGTAGTTGTGACCGGACTTGGCATGTTGTCTCCTGTCGGCAATACCGTAGAGTCCACCTGGAAAGCTCTCCTTGCCGGTCAGAGCGGCATCAGCCTAATCGACCATTTCGATACTAGCGCCTATGCAACGAAATTTGCTGGCTTAGTAAAGGATTTTAACTGTGAAGAGATCATCTCGCGCAAAGAACAGCGCAAGATGGATGCCTTCATTCAATATGGAATTGTCGCTGGCGTTCAGGCCATGCAGGATTCTGGCCTTGTCATTACGGAAGAGAACGCAACCCGCATTGGTGCCGCTATTGGCTCCGGGATTGGCGGTCTTGGCCTGATCGAGGAAAACCATACCTCTCTGGTAAACGGTGGTCCGCGTAAAATCAGCCCATTCTTCGTTCCGTCGACGATTGTTAACATGGTGGCAGGTCACCTGACCATTATGTTCGGCCTGCGTGGCCCAAGCATTTCAATCGCTACTGCCTGTACGTCTGGTGTGCATAACATCGGTCAGGCCGCGCGTATCATTGCCTATGGCGATGCTGATGCGATGGTGGCGGGCGGTGCCGAAAAAGCCAGTACCCCGCTGGGTGTTGGTGGTTTTGGCGCAGCGCGTGCGCTCTCTACCCGTAACGATAATCCTCAGGCGGCAAGCCGTCCGTGGGATAAAGACCGTGATGGTTTCGTACTGGGTGATGGCGCGGGCATGATCGTACTGGAAGAGTACGAACACGCTAAAAAACGCGGCGCGAAAATTTATGCTGAAGTCGTCGGCTTCGGTATGAGCAGCGATGCGTATCACATGACGTCACCTCCAGAAGATGGTGCGGGTGCAGCGCTCGCGATGGCTAATGCTATTCGCGATGCGGGCATCACTCCGGCTCAGATCGGCTACGTTAACGCCCACGGTACTTCGACACCGGCAGGCGATAAAGCAGAAGCTCAGGCTGTGAAATCTATCTTCGGTGAGTCTGCCAGCCGTGTGATGGTCAGCTCCACGAAATCCATGACCGGTCACCTGTTGGGTGCGGCGGGTGCGGTAGAGTCAATCTACTCCATTCTTGCGCTGCGCGATCAGGCTGTTCCGCCAACCATCAACCTGGATAACCCGGATGAAGGTTGCGATCTGGACTTCGTACCGCACGAAGCACGCCAAGTAAGCGGTATGGAATACACCCTGTGTAACTCCTTCGGCTTTGGTGGCACTAACGGCTCTCTGATCTTCAAAAAGGTCTGATCCTGCTGCCTGATGGCGATAAAAAGGTCCGCTTGTCGGACCTTTTTTATTCAGTTTTATCCCCTTGTTTGATTTTAAGCCCATTGCCACACTGTACGACCACGCGTAAGGAGCCAGTATGTTTCTGATTAATGGCCTTGAGCAGGATTGTCTTCCTGCGAGCGACAGGGCGACGCAGTTTGGCGATGGCTGTTTTACCACCGCGCGTATCACCGACGGGGATGTCGTATTTCTCACAGCCCATCTTCAGCGTTTACAGAACGCCTGTGAAAAACTCCTGATCCCCTTTACCGAGTGGGAAACCCTTGCGTACGAGATGACGCAGCGGGCCGCAGGGCACACCAGCGGTGTGCTGAAGGTCATCATCAGCCGGGGTAGCGGCGGGCGGGGTTACAGCGGTGCAAGCTGTCAGGAGCCCACGCGGATCCTCTCTGTTACCGCCTATCCCGCACAGTATGAACGCTGGCGGCGCGACGGCATTACCCTCGATCTCAGCCCGGTACGTCTTGGACGAAACCCGATGCTGGCCGGAATTAAGCATCTCAACCGTTTAGAGCAGGTGTTGATCCGCGCTCATCTTGAGCAGTCGGACGCGGACGAAGCGCTGGTTCTTGACAGCGAAGGGGTCATTACTGAATGCTGTGCGGCTAATTTATTCTGGCGGCAGGGCAGCGATGTCTTTACGCCGAAGCTCGATCAGGCTGGCGTAAACGGTATTATGCGCCAGTTTTGTTTGCAGCAGCTGGCACGCTCGGCTTTCCGTGTTGTCGAAGTCAACGCAGTAGAAGATGCGCTGTTAGCGGCAGACGAAGTGGTTGTCTGCAATGCGCTGATGCCCGTTGTGCCCGTTCGCGCCTGGGGCCAGATGCAATGGTCATCCCGCGAGCTGTATCAATTTTTAGCCCCGTTATGTGAGCAAACCAGAAACTCATGAAGAAAATGTTGCGCTTTATCCTCCTCCTGATCGTCGTGCTGGGTCTCGCTGGCGGAGTCGGAGTGTGGAAAGTTCGCCAGCTGGCGAACAGTAAAATCCTGATTAAAGAAGAGACTATCTTTACCCTGAAAGCGGGAACCGGACGTGTGGCGCTCGGCGAGCAGCTTTATGACGATAAAGTCATAAACCGCCCGCGCGTATTCCAGTGGCTGCTGCGCGTTCAGCCTGAGCTGTCTCACTTTAAAGCAGGGACGTACCGCTTTTTGCCGGGCATGACGGTTAAAGAGATGCTGCAACTGCTGGAAAGCGGCAAAGAAGCGCAGTTCCCGCTGCGATTTGTCGAGGGAATGCGCCTGAGCGATTACCTCAAGCAGCTGCGTGATGCCCCTTATCTCAAGCATACCCTGAAAGACGATAGCTATAAGACGGTTGCCGAGGTGCTTAAGTTTGAGAACCCGGAGTGGGTTGAAGGCTGGTTCTGGCCGGACACCTGGATGTATACCGCAGGCACCACGGACGTGGCTATCCTGAAGCGCGCGCATAAGAAGATGGTCGCCGCCGTGGATGCCGCGTGGGAAGGGCGGGCTGATGGCCTGCCGTACAAAGACAAAAACCAGTTTGTCACCATGGCCTCGATTATCGAAAAAGAGACCGCCGTGGCCGCAGAGCGCGATCGGGTCGCGTCGGTGTTTATCAACCGACTGCGTATCGGAATGCGCCTGCAAACGGACCCGACCGTGATCTACGGGATGGGCGAGAGCTATAACGGCAAGATTTCACGAAAAGACCTTGAAACGCCGACGGCGTATAATACCTATGTGATTAGCGGCTTGCCGCCTGGCCCGATTGCGACGCCGGGCAACGCGTCCCTGAAAGCGGCCGCGCATCCGGCCAAAACGCCGTATCTCTATTTTGTGGCGGATGGAAAAGGCGGGCATACGTTCAACACTAACCTTGCCAGCCACAATCGCTCTGTTCAGGACTATCTGAAGGCACTTAAGGAAAAAAATGCGCAGTAAATACATTGTCATTGAGGGGCTGGAAGGCGCGGGTAAAACCACCGCGCGCGATCTGGTGGTGGAAACGCTTAAAACGCTGGGCGTTGATGAGATGGTGTTTACCCGCGAGCCGGGCGGCACGCAGCTGGCGGAAAAACTGCGAAGCCTGGTGCTGGATATCAAATCCGTTGGCGATGAAGTCATTACCGATAAAGCCGAAGTCCTGATGTTTTACGCCGCGCGCGTGCAGCTGGTGGACACGGTGATTAAACCGGCGCTGGCGGAAGGTAAATGGGTGATTGGCGATCGTCACGATCTCTCGACTCAGGCCTATCAGGGCGGCGGTCGCGGTATCGATCGGGGGATGTTAGCGACCCTGCGCGACGCGGTGCTGGGAGATTTCCGCCCGGACCTGACGCTGTACCTCGACGTGACGCCTGAAGTGGGCCTGAAGCGCGCCCGCGCGCGCGGCGAGCTGGACCGCATTGAGCAGGAGTCGCTGGACTTCTTTAACCGCACGCGAGCGCGCTATCTGGAACTGGCCGCGCAGGACAGCTCGATTCGAACCATCGATGCCACCCAGTCGCTGGACGAGGTGACCCGTGCCATCCGTGAAACCGTGACCCGGTGGGCACAGGAGCAGCAGGCATGAAATGGTACCCATGGTTGCGCCCGCACTTTGAACAGCTGATTGGCAGCTATCAGGCCGGACGGGGGCATCATGCGCTACTGATTCAGGCGTTGCCCGGCATGGGTGATGATGCGCTGATATACGCGCTGACCCGTTTTTTGATGTGCCAGCAGCCGGAAGGGCATAAAAGCTGCGGCAAATGCCGCGGCTGTCAGCTGATGCAGGCGGGTACCCATCCTGATTACTACACGCTTGAGCCGGAAAAGGGCAAAACGACCCTCGGCATTGACGCGGTGCGTGAGGTCAGCGAAAAGCTGTACGAGCACGCGCGTCTGGGCGGGGCGAAGGTGGTCTGGCTGAAAGACGCCGCGCTGCTGACCGAAGCGGCGGCCAACGCCCTGCTGAAAACGCTGGAAGAGCCGCCGGAAAAAACCTGGTTCTTCCTCTCCTGCCGCGAGCCGGGCAGGCTGCTGGCAACGCTGCGCAGCCGCTGTCGCCTTCATCATCTCTCGGCTCCTCAGGAAGCATGGTCGTTAAGCTGGCTTGGGCGAGAGGTGACAACGTCACACGAGGCGATGCTGACCGCGCTGCGCCTGTGCAGCGGCGCACCGGCGGCGGCCCTTGCGCTGCTTCAGCCCGAGAGCTGGGCAAAGCGTGAGGCGCTTTGTGGTGCCGTAGGGTCGGCGCTGGACAGCGGCGACTGGCTGAGCTTGCTGGCGACGCTGAACCATGACCATGCCGCCGAGCGGCTGCACTGGCTGGCCTCCATGCTGCTGGACGCGCTAAAAATTCAACAGGGCGCAACGCTGTTATCGAACGTGGATGTCTGGGCGTTGACCAATACCCTGGCGAACCGGTTATCCGGCAACACGTTGCGCGCCATTCTTCACGACGTTTGCCAGAGCCGTGAACAGCTTTTAACGGTAACCGGTCTTAATCGCGAGCTAGTACTGACCGATCTGTTACTGCGTATCGAACATTACCTGCAACCAGGCGCCGTGCTGCCTGTTTCCCATCTCTGAGAGAGACATTATGTTTTTAGTCGACTCACACTGCCATCTTGATGGCCTGGATTACCAATCCCTGCATGAAAACGTGGACGATGTACTGGCGAAAGCCGCCGCCCGCGACGTGAAATTCTGCCTTGCCGTAGCCACCACGCTGCCGGGGTATCGCTCGATGCGTGACCTTGTGGGCGAACGCGATAACGTGGTCTTCTCCTGCGGCGTTCATCCGCTGAATCAGGATGAAGCGTACGATGTTGAGGATCTGCGCCGTCTGGCGGCGGAAGAGGGCGTTGTCGCGATGGGTGAAACCGGGCTGGACTATTTTTACACCCCGGAAACGAAACCGCGCCAGCAGGAGTCCTTCCGCAACCACATCCGTATTGGTCGCGAGCTGAACAAGCCGGTTATCGTTCATACCCGTGATGCGCGCGCCGATACGCTGGCGATCCTTCAGGAAGAAAAGGTGACGGATTGCGGTGGCGTACTACACTGTTTCACAGAAGACAGAGAAACGGCGGGTAAGCTGCTTGACCTGGGGTTTTATATCTCGTTTTCGGGGATTGTGACGTTCCGTAACGCCGAGCAGCTTCGCGATGCGGCGCGCTATGTCCCCCTCGATCGTATTCTGGTGGAAACAGACTCTCCTTATCTGGCACCGGTACCGCATCGCGGTAAAGAAAATCAGCCAGCCATGACGAGGGATGTGGCTGAGTATATGGCCGTGCTTAAGGGCGTCAGCATTGAAGAGCTGGCTCGCGTGACCACGGAAAACTTCGCCAGCCTGTTCCACATCGACCCCGCCCGCCTCCAGTCTGTCTGAAATACCTGTTTTTTTTAGGCTCGTAATTAATAAACAAAGCGAGTAAAGTTCACCGCCTTATTTAGGGCGGTGACGGTGTTTTTAGACACATCCAGACATAACTTTTGTAAATATCTGAAAGTTTTTGATTCGTCTTAAGCCGAAACGTGATAGCCGTCAAACAAAGTCGCAGGGATTTATTTTACTCTGTGTAATAAATAAAGGGCGCTTAGATGTCCTGTCCACGGCACGGTACTCCCCCCGGGCCAATGCGTGAAAAGCGTAAAAAAAGCACAAATACTCAGGAGCACTCTCAATTATGTTTAAGAATGCATTTGCTAACCTGCAAAAGGTCGGTAAATCGCTGATGCTGCCAGTATCCGTACTCCCAATCGCAGGTATCCTGCTGGGCGTCGGTTCTGCTAACTTCAGCTGGCTGCCAGCCGTAGTTTCCCACGTGATGGCAGAAGCAGGCGGTTCTGTTTTTGCTAACATGCCGCTTATCTTCGCTATCGGTGTTGCTCTGGGCTTCACCAATAACGACGGTGTATCCGCACTGGCCGCAGTGGTTGCTTACGGCATCATGGTGAAAACCATGGCTGTGGTTGCGCCGCTGGTTCTGCATTTACCTGCTGAAGAGATCGCAGCTAAACACCTGGCGGATACCGGTGTTCTCGGCGGTATCATCTCCGGTGCGATTGCAGCCTATATGTTCAACCGCTTCTATCGCATCAAGCTGCCTGAGTATCTGGGCTTCTTCGCGGGCAAGCGCTTTGTTCCGATTATCTCCGGTCTGGCAGCGATTTTCACTGGCGTGGTCCTGTCCTTCATCTGGCCACCAATCGGTTCTGCCATCCAGACCTTCTCTCAGTGGGCGGCTTACCAGAACCCGGTTGTGGCGTTTGGTATTTACGGCTTCATCGAGCGCTGCCTGGTGCCGTTTGGTCTGCACCACATCTGGAACGTTCCATTCCAGATGCAGATTGGTGAATACACCAACGCAGCAGGTCAGGTGTTCCACGGCGATATCCCACGTTACATGGCAGGCGACCCAACCGCAGGCAAACTGTCCGGTGGCTTCCTGTTCAAAATGTACGGCCTGCCGGCTGCTGCGATTGCGATCTGGCACTCTGCTAAACCAGAGAACCGTGCAAAAGTGGGCGGTATCATGATCTCCGCCGCGCTGACCTCGTTCCTGACCGGTATCACCGAGCCGATCGAGTTCTCCTTCATGTTCGTTGCGCCAATCCTGTACATCATTCACGCTGTACTGGCTGGCCTGGCGTTCCCAATCTGTATCCTGCTGGGTATGCGTGACGGTACGTCCTTCTCACACGGTCTGATCGACTTTATCGTTCTGTCCGGTAACAGCAGCAAGCTGTGGCTGTTCCCAATCGTGGGTGCGTGCTACGCGGTGGCTTACTACACCATCTTCCGCGTGCTGATCAAAGCGCTGGACCTGAAAACCCCAGGTCGTGAAGATGCAACCGAAGACAGCAAAGCGGGCGCGACCAGCGAGATGGCGCCAGCTCTGATCGCTGCTTTCGGCGGTAAAGACAACATCACCAACCTGGACGCGTGTATCACTCGTCTGCGCGTGAGCGTTGCTGATGTGGCGAAAGTCGACCAGCCTGGCCTGAAAAAACTGGGCGCGGCAGGTGTGGTTGTTGCAGGTTCTGGTGTTCAGGCAATCTTCGGTACTAAATCCGATAACCTGAAAACTGAGATGGATGAGTACATCCGCAACAACTAATCAGTGACAGGGGAGACTAAGGCAGCCGAATGGCTGCCTTTTTTATTGGGTGCGGCACAGGCCGGGTAAACGACGCGCCACCCGGCAAAAACGCGCACAAAAAAAGGAGCCTCCCGGCTCCTTTTGTCATAACTGACCGCTTAGAAACTATAGGTTCCGCTCACCGAGAAGTTACGCGGTGCGCCGTACACGCCGTAGGTACCCAGATAGTCATAGTACTCTTCGTCGAACACGTTGTTCAGGTTGCCCTGTACCGCAAAGTTTTTGGTGACCTGATAGCGGGCAAAGAGATCGACAACGGTATAACCGTCCTGGGTGATCTTCGTGACGCCCTGCGGCCCTGGGGTTTCAAAGTCATACCAGGTTTTATTCTGCCAGCGCGCGCCGCCGCCGACGGCCAGTTCAGGCAGCATTGGCAGCTGATAGCGGGTAAACAGCTTAAACGTGGTACGCGCCTGCTGAGGGTTAACCGCGTTACCGTCTTCATCTTCGGCAATGTAGCGGCTTCCGCCGAAGGTCAGCTGCCAGTTGTCGGTCAGCGCGCCGTTCAGCTCGAACTCGATACCTTTGCTGACCGTGCCATCAACGGATTTATACGCCGTTTGTCCACCTGAGCCAGGAATGGTCGTGCCTGTTGATACCGCCACGTTGTCCTGCTCCAGGCGGAAGACCGCGACGGAGGCGGTGAGGCGGGTATTGAACCAGTCGCCTTTCACGCCCGCTTCATAGCTCTTACCGGTGGTCGGATCGATGAACTTGCTGTTCACATCACGCTGACCGCTCGGCTGGAAGATAGAGGTGTAGCTGGTGTAGACGGACCAGGTATCGTCAATATCGTAGATCAGCCCGGCGTACGGGGTGACGTCGTGGAACTTCGCGTTGCGGATTTCGTCCGGCTTGCGCTCAAGGTTATATTTCGCGCTCCATTCCGTATAACGCGCGCCCAGAATCAGGTGCAGCGGATCGGCAAGAGAGAGTCGGGTCGCGGCGTACACCGATTTCTGGCGGATCACGTCGCGCTGATAAAGCGCAAAATCAGACCAGGCAGGGTTGGCCAGCTTACCGTTGTAGTCGTAGATATTGCCCACGTCCATCAGGCCGTAGTTATCGTTGACCGGGTAGGAGTTGTCGTAGTTATTGCGCTGGCGGCTGTAGCTCCCGCCCAGCATCAGCTCGTGCTGGCGGCCGAGAAGATCGTACCCGCCGCGCACGAAGGCGTCCACGGAGTCCTGCTTACGCTCGCCCCGGTTCCAGCCGCCCCATGCGCCCTGGAAAAGGGAAGAGTCGTACAGGCCGGTCGTTTTGTCCGGATACCCGTCGATGTACATCAGCTTGCTGTCGAAGTTCGTTTCAGCATGCATGGCGTTCACTTTAGCTTCCCAGCCGTTATCGAAGCGCTGGCTCAGGTTGGCAAAGACTTTCGTGGAGTCCTGGTTAGAGTACGTCCAGTCGGCGGCGGTGTTAAAGCCACGGCGGAAGTGCGTTTTGCTGCCGTCGCTAAACAGGGAAGGGAAGCCGCCCCAGGTTGGGCTGTCCTCTTCGCTTTCCTGATAGTCATACCCCAGAGAAAGGGTGGTGGAGTCGGTCAGATCCGCATCGACAACGCCGTAAACGAACTTTTTACGGTAGTGGTTACGCTCAACCCAGGAGTCTTTATCTTCATAGCCCGCGATCGCACGACCGCGAACGTTGCCGGATTCGGTGAGCGGAGCCTGAACGTCCAGCACGTAGCGCTGCTTGTCCCAGCTACCGTAGGTGGCGGACACCGAGCCTTTAAACTCTTTGCTGTCGGCGTGCTTGCGCACCATGTTCACGTACGCGGACGGGTTGCCCGTACCGCTCATCAGCCCGGCCGCGCCGCGCACCACTTCAATTTTGTCGAAGATGGCCGTATCGCCCGCCGTATCGCCAAAGTTCCAGCGGTTGTCGAGGAAGGTCGGCATATCTTCATACGCAAAGTTGCTGATGAAGAAGCCGCGCGCGTAATAGTTGGTGCGGCTGGTATCAATGTGGGACGCGCTCACGCCAACCGTGTTATCCAGCACCTGGCCGATGGTATTCAGCTCCTGATCCTGCATACGCTGCTGGCTGATCACGCTGACGGACTGGGGGATATCGCGCGGGACTAACAGCAGTTTGGTCCCGGTGGTGGTGGTTTTTACGCTGTAATCCTGGGCCTGGCCCTCCAGCGGATCCTGTGCGTTATCAAACCCGCCGTCGACGACAACGGTGTCCTCTGCGGCGGCGGTCTCGGCGAAACTTACGGTTGGCATCAATGCCATAGCAATGCAGGCAGCCAGCACGGAAGGCGCGGTGGCAGGCATACGTTGCCCATCCCTGGTGTGATTAATGAAAGACATCATCAAACCCTTAATGAATGGTGAAGGTTGTGTGCGTCAGTCCCGCAGGCGCGGGCTGAAGTCGTTTTCTATGTTTAAAATGCGCATGAAAATGCAAATGCGAAATATACGCATTGAGATTATCGCTGTAAACAGATGTTTCAAATGCAAATGAAATTATGTTTCATAGAATTGGTCTGTAAGAGTGCTCACTCTCCAGCCAGCTGTCGGATAATAAGGAAAGAAATCACGGGAGAAGGTTGAAAGGACAGGAGAAAGTCGCTCATACTCTTGAGTTGTGTCACACCGTAATAGCACCATTGTGTGTTACCGGCAGGCACACCACGCCAGATTAAACAAAAAAGGAAAAGGTCATGGCTGAAGAAACGATTTTCAGTAAAATTATCCGTCGCGAAATTCCGTCGGATATCGTGTATCAGGACGAGCTGGTCACAGCATTCCGGGACATCTCACCTCAGGCACCGACGCACATCCTTATTATTCCCAATATTCTGATTCCAACCGTAAATGACGTGAAAACCGAGCACGAAGTGGCTTTAGGTCGTATGCTCACTGTGGCTGCAAAAATTGCGGAGCAGGAGGGGATTGCGGAAGACGGCTATCGCCTGATCATGAACTGTAATCGCCATGGCGGTCAGGAAGTTTATCACATTCACATGCATCTGCTGGGTGGACGTCCGCTGGGGCCGATGCTGGCACATAAAGGTCTTTGACATGCTTAGAGGGCGTTTTGCTGCGCTTGTAATGGTGCTGGTGCTCGCGGGATGCAGTGCGCGTCCGGCGATCCCGGTCAGTGACGAACAGACGCTGGTGATGGAATCCTCCGCTCTGGCCGCAGGGATTACGGCAGAACCACCTTCGTTGACGATGAGTGAAATTCAGGCTTCCGCGTCCTCCAGGCTTTATAACGAAAGAAATGAACCAGTAACGGTGAACTATCGTTTCTACTGGTATGACGTCAGAGGCCTTGAAATGCATCCACTGGAAGCGACGCGCACGGTGACCATTCCGGCAAGGGCGTCGGTCACGCTGTACGGCAGCGCGAACCAACTGGGTGCTCATAAGGTGAGACTGTATCTTTATCTTTAAGGGGTGATCCTTGATTAAAAATATGAGCCGCTATGCGCTCCTGAGCGTTTTCGCACTCGTTCTTGCCGGGTGTGTGACCCTCACGGAAGAACCAGCGCCTGTCGATCAGGCCAAACCGGGTACGGAACAACCTGCCCAGCCAACGCCTGAGCAGCCGGTGCCGGTCGTTCCATCGGTGCCGAGTATTCCGACGCAGCCTGGCCCGATTGTGAATCCGGATGCCACGGCGCAGCCTGCACCGCGCGTTCGTCATTACGACTGGAACGGTGCAATGCAGCCGATGGTGGGCAAAATGTTGCAGGCGCAAGGCGTCACGCCGGGCAGCGTGCTGCTGGTGGACAGCGTCAACAACCGCACTAACGGTTCGTTAAATGCGGGTGAAGCAACGGAAACCCTGCGCAATGCGCTCGCCAACAACGGCAAGTTCACGCTGGTTTCCTCGCAGCAGCTGTCCGTGGCGAAGCAACAGCTTGGCCTGTCGCCGCAGGATAGCCTCGGTTCCCGCAGCAAGGCGATGGGGATTGCCCGTAACGTTGGCGCACAGTACGTGCTGTACTCTAACGCCACCGGGAATGTGAACACGCCAGCGCTGCAAATGCAGCTGATGCTGGTGCAGACGGGCGAAATTATCTGGTCAGGTAAAGGTGCCGTTTCGCAACAGTAACGGTACGCGTGACGCGATCCTGTCACGCTATTTCCCGCAGTACCGCCTTCTCGCGCCGCAGGCCCCTTCCGGGCTTGGCGGCGCGAGTTGCATTATTGAGCAGGGCGAGCACCGGCTGGTGCTGCGCCAGCACCACGACAGCACTGCGCCATCCTCCCACTTCCGCCGCCAGTTTCGCGCGCTCAGGCGTCTTCCCGCCGATATCGTTCCTAAACCCTGTTTCTTTATGCAGGGCTGGATGGCGGTCGCGTTTGTTGCGGGTGAGATCAAATCCGGGCTGCCGGAGCCTGCCGTGCTCGCGGACATGCTGTATCATCTGCACCGGCAGCGGCGGCTGGGCTGGCGGGTAACGCTGTTGCCGCTGCTCGAACAGTACTGGCAGCAGGCATCCCCCTCACGGCGAACGCCGTTCTGGCTCAGGCAGCTCAAAACGCTTCGCAAAACGGGGGAGCCGCAGCCGCTACGGCTGGCACCGCTGCATATGGATGTCCATGCCGGGAATATCGTTCACACAGCAAATGGGCCACGGCTCATCGACTGGGAATATGCCGGAGATGGGGATGTGGCGCTTGAGCTGGCGGCGGTCTGGACGCCGGATGACGCCACGCGCATGCAGCTGATCCGCGCCTATGCCACAAGGTCGAAGATGGATAACACCGTGCTTGCGCGTCAGGTCCGGCGCTGGCGGCCCTGGGTACTTATGCTGATGGCGGGCTGGTTTGAAATGCGCTTTCAGCAGTCAAATGACAAACATTTTATCGCGCTGGCAGATGACGTCTGGCGCCAGTTACAAACTAAAGGATAAGAGAGGTTCGTGTGGGTCCGGTTATGTTGGATGTGGAAGGTTTTGAACTGGATGCGGAGGAGCGCGAGATCCTGGCGCACCCGCTGGTGGGCGGCCTGATCCTGTTTACGCGCAACTATCACGACCCGGCGCAGCTGCGCGAGCTGGTGCGCCAGATCCGCGCCGCGTCGCGTAATCATCTGGTGGTGGCGGTAGATCAGGAAGGCGGTCGCGTACAGCGCTTCCGCGACGGTTTCACCCGCCTGCCTGCGGCGCAGTCTTTTGCTGCACTGCTGAGTACGGAAGAGGGCGGCAGGCTTGCGCAGGACGCAGGCTGGCTGATGGCCAGCGAAATGATTGCGATGGATATTGATATCAGCTTCGCGCCGGTGCTGGACGTGGGGCATATCAGTGCCGCCATCGGCGAGCGCTCGTATCATGAGGATCCGCGTATCGCGCTGGGCATGGCAACGCGCTTTATCGACGGGATGCACGACGCGGGCATGAAAACCACCGGCAAGCACTTCCCGGGACACGGCGCGGTGACGGCGGATTCACACAAAGAAACGCCGCGCGACCCGCGCCCTGAGGCGGAGATCCGCGCCAAAGACATGTCGGTCTTCCGCTCGCTGATTACCGATAACAAACTCGACGCCATCATGCCTGCCCACGTAATTTACAGCGACGTTGATCCGCGCCCGGCAAGCGGCTCTCCGCACTGGCTGAAAACCGTGCTGCGTCAGGAGTTAGGCTTTAACGGCGTGATCTTCTCTGATGATTTGTCGATGGAAGGGGCGGCGATCATGGGCAGCTACGCCGAGCGCGGTCAGGCTTCGCTGGATGCGGGTTGCGATATGATCCTGGTCTGCAATAATCGTAAAGGTGCGGTCAGCGTGCTGGATAACCTGTCGCCGATCAATGCTGAGCGTGTTACACAATTGTATCATAAAGGTTCATTTAGCCGTCAGGAGCTGATGGGCTCCACGCGCTGGAAGACGGTCAATGCAGAGCTTGAGGCGCTGAACGAGCGCTGGCTGGCACATAAAGCAGGCCTTTAATTCCTCCCGAAAGGCGTAACCTGGTGAGAAGACAATGATCATCTATTTACACGGTTTTGACTCAAACAGCCCTGGTAACCATGAGAAGGTGCTGCAATTGCAGTTTATCGATCCGGATGTCCGGCTGATTAGCTACAGCACGCGCCATCCGAAGCATGACATGCAGCATCTGCTCAAAGAGGTGGACAAGATGTTGCAGCTCAACGTCGACGATCGTCCGCTGATTTGCGGCGTGGGACTGGGCGGATACTGGGCTGAACGCATCGGATTTTTGTGTGATATTCGCCAGGTGGTGTTCAACCCGAACCTGTTCCCCCATGAGAATATGGAAGGCAAGATCGACCGCCCGGAAGAGTACGCGGATATCGCCACCAAATGCGTGAGTAACTTCCGTGAAAAGAATCGCGATCGCTGTCTGGTCATCCTGTCGCGTAACGACGAAGCGCTGAACAGCGATCGTGCTGCCGATTTGTTACATCATTACTACGAAATCGTCTGGGACGAAGAGCAGGGCCACAAGTTCAAGAACATCTCTCCCCACCTGCAACGCATCAAAGCCTTTAAAACGCTGGGCTGATGCCCACTGGTGAACCTCTCAGGCCCGGCGGCGTCAGCTTGCCGGGCTTTCTTTTTGCTAAAGTTGTACAAATATCCATCATCAAAACTTGATGCACATCAATTTTGGTATGACCAATGCGCCGCGCGTGCTATTCTCAATACACCTGAATGGTTTCAGTGCTGTAACCTGTTGTTAAATAAGGGTTATTGTTATAACTTTTAATTAACAATTGGTTAATAATTTGAGGGGGTCACGTTGACTACACCATTGAAAAAGATAGTGATTGTAGGCGGTGGTGCTGGCGGGCTGGAGCTGGCGACACAGTTGGGTAAAAAGCTGGGTCGCGGCAAAAAAGCCAAAATTACGCTGGTCGATCGTAACCACAGCCACCTGTGGAAACCGCTGCTGCACGAAGTGGCAACCGGTTCGCTGGATGAGGGCGTGGATGCGCTGAGCTATCTGGCCCACGCGCGTAATCACCACTTCCAGTTCCAGCTGGGTTCCGTGATGGATATTAACCGCGAAAGCAAAACCATTACTCTGGCAGAGCTGCGTGACGACAAAGGCGAGCTGCTGGTGCCGGAGCGCAAGCTGCCGTACGACACGCTAGTGATGGCGCTCGGCAGTACGTCGAACGATTTCAACACGCCGGGCGTGAAGGAAAACTGCATCTTCCTGGATAACCCGCACCAGGCGCGTCGTTTCCATCAGGAGATGCTGAACCAGTTCCTGAAATACTCCAGCAACCTGGGCGCAAACGGCAAGGTTAACATCGCGATTGTGGGCGGCGGGGCGACGGGCGTTGAGCTGTCAGCCGAGCTGCACAACGCGGTTAAACAGCTGCACAGCTACGGCTATAAAGGGCTGACCAGCGAAGCGCTGAACGTGACGCTGGTGGAAGCGGGCGAGCGTATTCTGCCTGCGCTGCCGCCGCGTATTTCCGGTGCGGCGCACAATGAGCTAACCAAGCTGGGCGTTCGCGTTCTGACCCAGACGATGGTGACCAGCGCCGACGAAGGCGGTCTGCATACCAAAGATGGCGAGTACATTAAGGCCGATCTGATGGTCTGGGCGGCAGGGATCAAAGCGCCTGATTTCATGAAAGATATCGGCGGCCTGGAAACGAACCGTATCAACCAGCTGGTGACCGAGCCGACACTGCAAACGACCCGCGATCCGGATATCTACGCGATTGGCGACTGCGCCTCCTGCGCACGTCCGGAAGGGGGCTTCGTACCGCCGCGCGCTCAGGCCGCGCACCAGATGGCGAGCCTCGTGCTGCACAACATTCTGGCGCAGCGCAAGGGCAAACCAATGAAAGCCTACGTCTATAAAGACCACGGTTCACTGGTATCGCTCTCTAACTACTCCACCGTGGGCAGCCTGATGGGTAACCTGATGCGCGGATCCATGATGGTAGAAGGGCGTATCGCCCGCTTCGTGTACATCTCCCTGTACCGTATGCACCAGATTGCGCTGCACGGCTACTTCAAAACCGGCCTGATGATGCTGGTGGGCCGTATTAACCGCGTGATCCGTCCTCGCCTCAAACTGCACTAATCCTCTTACCCCTCCGGTTTCCGGAGGGGTTTTTAGCATATCATGCTGTGATTCCCTCCCTGACTGCTTAAGAGTTCTCTTAAACAGGCTTAATGCTCGGTTTTTGATCCTTTATCTGATTGGCGGCGGCACTTCTGCATTGCAAAATTGTTACCAATGGCAACAAAGGAGGAAGTCCCGTGAATAAATCAATGTTGGCGGGTATAGGGATTGGCGTTGCAGCCGCGTTAGGCGTGGCGGCAGTAGCCAGTCTGAACGTGCTTGACCGCGGCCCGCAGTATGCGCAGGTTATTTCAGCTACCCCGATTAAAGAGTCCGTTAAAACGCCCCGGAAGGAGTGCCGTAACGTGGCGGTGACGCATCGCCGTCCGGTGCAGGATGAAAACCGTATCGCCGGTTCCGTTCTGGGCGCGGTAGCGGGTGGCGTGATTGGTCATCAGTTTGGCGGTGGCCGGGGTAAAGACGTCGCGACCGTTGTCGGTGCGCTGGGCGGCGGCTATGCAGGCAACCAGGTGCAGGGCGCGATGCAGGACAACGATACCTACACCACGACCCAGCAGCGCTGCAAAACCGTCTACGACAAGTCAGAAAAAATGCTCGGCTACGACGTAACCTACAAGATTGGCGATCAGCAGGGCAAAATCCGCATGGATAAAGACCCCGGCACGCAGATCCCGCTGGACGGGAACGGTCAGTTGGTCTTAAACAATAAAGTGTAAAACCACGTTTAAAAACAGAGCGTAAAAAAGATGTTCTCTTGATTTAGCTCCTCACGCGCTCAGGCTGAGGAGCTTTTTTTGTCCTTAGAACGTCAGCGCGTAGTTCAGGCCAAAGGTACGCCCGCGCCCTTTGTACTCATACAGCGCGGCGTTGCCGTAGGTTGGGCTATACAGCAGCGGCGCGCGCTGGCCCCAGACGGTGGTGTACTGCTTGTCCAGCAGGTTCTCGATGCTGAACGACAGTTTGCCGAGCGGGAGCTGATAGCTGCCGAGGAAATCCACGGTGTTGTAGCCATCCAGCCTGTTGCCCGCCGCATCGGTCAGGTCGAAGGTTTGCTGCGTCTGGATCCGCAGGGACCACGGCTCCGGCGCCCAGCCCACGTAGGCGGTGGCTTTCGACGGCGAGGCCTGGGTGACGTCCCATTTCTCCCATGAACCGTTGGTATTAATCTCCGACTTCAGCACGTTGAAATTACCCCCCAGGCTCCACTCGCTTTCAGGGATAAAGTAATCCACCGCGCCTTCCACGCCATAGATGCGGCGCTTCTGCGGGTTCACGTCGATCGTCATGTCGCTGCGGTTGATATCGATGGATTTGTCAGAGAGCGAGTAATAGGCCGCAATCTGGGTGCGCAGGCTGTCGCCGGTGTAGCGCCAGCCCAGCTCGTAGGAATCGACCTTGATACCTTCAAGCTTCGCGTCGTTCGGGTTCACGCTTTTGATCAGCGCAAGATGGCCCTGCGCATCAGCCGCCCTGTAGGAACCATTGCCGTAATATTTGCCCGGATCCGGCAGCTCAACGCCCTGCGAGAAGTTAAACCATGCCTGCTGGCGCTCGGTGATGTGCGCGAGGATCCCGGCGTTAAACAGCACGTTGTCATAATCGGTTTTGCCGCCGGGGATCGCGTCCGCCGAGGTGGCTTTGCCGTTGGCGATAGCCTGCTGCTGGGTATATCCCACGAAATCATCAACGCGGTTTTCGGTCCACTGGTAGCGCACGCCGCCGCTCAGGGTGAAGACGTCGTTGATGTCATAGCTGTTTTGCAGGAACGGGGCGAAGTTAGTGATGCTGTAGCCCGGATAACGCCCGGTAGAGTAGATGGAACGGTTATTCATCCCGCCCGACGGAACGGAATTCGCCAGGTCAAAGAACATCTGGTTGGAGTCGAAGGTTTCGTGATCGGCATCCAGACCCCAGGTCACCTGCCAGCCGTCGAGCGGCGTGCTGTTAAGGGTGACTTTGGCGCCGTACTGATCGGTATTTTGCTCAGAGGCGGCGAAGCTGGTGACGTTTTTATTTCTATCCACCGTCGGGAAGGGGTAGAAGCGCAGGGATTCGTCGCGATAGTAAATCTGCCCGACCAGCTCCTGTCCCCAGAAATCGGTATCGGAATATTGCAGGCTGACCAGATGGCGCTCGGTGCCCGGAATACGATCCGAACTAAAGCCGCTGCGGGTGCGGGCCGTGCCGCTGCCGGTCACCGCGCTCATGTTTTTATCCAGATAAAGCCCGTAGTCGTCGTCGCCCTGGCTTTTGTAATACTGGGTCACCACCTGAAGCTGGCGGGTAGCGTCGATCTCAATCGTGCCGGTGCCCATCACGTCCAGGCGATCCGAGTGCTGCAGTCCCGTCTGGGTATTGTCGAAGGTGAGGGCATCCCCGTTGCCGTCATACCAGCCGCCGAAACGCTGATACGCCACGGAAAGACGCCCGGAGGCGTTATCGTTGCCGCCGCTGACGGCTGCCGCCACGCGCTCGTCATGGTCGTCGCTATTGTTAAAGCCGGTTTTACTACCTAGCTCCAGATCGACCTGAGTTTCAGGCTGGCCTTTTTTGGTAACGATGTTAATCAGCCCCCCGGTACTGCCGCCGCCGTAGAGGGCGGTTGAGCCGGAAATGACCTCGATATGTTCGATGTTAAAGGGGTCGATGGCGTCGAGCTGGCGGCTGTCGGTACGTGAGGAGTTCAGGCGCACCCCGTCAATGAGCACCACAATCGCGCGGCCGCGCATGTTCATCCCGTAGTTGGTTCGCCCCTGGCTGCTGACATCCATGCCGGGAATTAACTGCCCGAGAATATCCTTGAACTCTTTGCCGCCCTGAACCTGCTGTTCAATTTCACGGCCTTCAATGATCCATGTGGTCTGCGCCATTTCCGCCACGGTGCGGTGGCTGCGGTTAGCGCTGACAATCAGGTTCTCTTCATTGGTTTGTTCGGCGTAAAGCGGCATCGCGATCGCGAGCAGCACAGGGTTGAGCACCCAGAGGCTCTTCTTCATCATCATTCCTTATTGAGCTATAGCTCTTTTTATTAGCAGGTATTGGTAAACAGAAAAACGCAAATGCGAATAATGAAGAGAATAAATCGCATTATCAACCTCATAAAAATGAGGGGGTTATGCGGCTAAAAAGGAGTGAGAAAAGAGGGGGATAAGAAACAGAAAGGGCGGCGAACCGCCCTCAGGGATCAGGCTTTGATAAGTTCTGGCCACAGGCGCAGCGTGGTGCGCGTAATGCCCTGTAGCTTTTCGAGGCTCGCGCCTTCACGAGCGCTGATCGACATCCCTTGCAGGATGCAGCTCAGATACTGCGACAGCGCCTGCGGGTGGCAGTGCGCGGGAAGTTCCCCGCGACGCTGACGCTCGGTCAGAAACGTACAAAGCGTTTCTTCCTGCATGGCGTGGCGCGACTTCACGGTATTGGCGATCTCTTTCGACGAGGCCGCCAGCGTCGCGGAGGTGTTAATCATAAAGCAGCCCGCCGGGGTGTCTTTACTGGTGAAGCAGGTGGCGACGGCGGTGAAGTAGTCCTGCAACGCCTGTTCTACCGTTTTCTCTTCGCAGAAAAGCTGCGCTTCGTGTTTCGCCGCGAAGCGCGAGATGTACCTGTCCAGCACCGCTCTGAACAGCCCCTCTTTATTGGTGAATTCAGCGTACAGCGTCGGTGCTTTTGCCCCTGTGGCCTCCACTAAATCGGAGAGCGAGGTGGCTTCATACCCGTGCTGCCAGAAGAGCGTCATGGCCTTATCGAGCGCCGCATCCCTGTCGAACACTTTTGGTCGGCCACGGCTTTTCTTAGCGCAACTCGTTACGTCAGTTGTCATGTGCCGTTGGTCCTCTGTTGGTTTGTTGAATGACCATTATAAAAATAATAGCCAGTGACCACCAGCGCAGATTAGTTAAAAATAAATTAATCATATGGGTATGAAAAATAAGGGGTTTAAAATTAACTTAACGGTCGTTATAAAAAGATGTTGACGCGTGACCTGGATCACATTTATTATTTACCTATCGATCGTTAAGTAAATAACTAACGACCCCCAAATCATCTGCCTAAAGGTATAAATCATGAAAAACGTAAAAATCCTCATCGCTGCTGCCGTTCTTAGCTCAATGTCTTTCGCAAGCTTCGCGGCTGTTGAAGTTCAGTCGACGCCTGCCGATCAGCATAAAGTCGGCACTATCTCTGCCACCGCAGGCACTAACCTGAGTTCTCTGGAAGATCAGCTGGCGCAAAAAGCTGACGAAATGGGCGCGAAATCTTTCCGCATCACCTCTGTGACCGGTCCAAACACCCTTCACGGTACCGCGGTAATTTACAAATAAGCCCTGCATAAACCCTCATTTATGTATGCCACTGCTATAAAAAAAGGCCCCGCATCGCTGCGGGGCCTTTTTTATGCGGGTAGTTACAGGGACTGCTGAGGCATGTCCTGATGGCGGGTCACGTCGACCGGCATTCCTGAACGCGCTTCCATCGCGCGCGCCATCACCTCGCCGTTGGTCGCGGCATTCGTTTTAAAGCTCACCATCTGCGCGCTCAGGCTAATCGGCAGAACCTGCGGATCGTCACCGATGTTTTTCGATAACGGCTGGTGAACCTCCACCAGACGCGTGCCGCCCGGCTCCTCAGACACCTTAATCGGCGTGTTGATAATGTTCACCTTAGTGCCTGGCGTAATCACGCTGTACAGGGTTTTGATGTCGTCATCGCGAAGACGAATACAGCCCGAGCTGACGCGCATCCCGATGCCGAAATCCGCGTTGGTGCCGTGCAGCAGGTAGACGCCACCGTAGGCGGCGAGGCGGATAGCGTGGTGCCCCATCGGGTTATCCGGCCCCGCGGGGACGACGGCTGGCAGCTCAATGCCCTGGGCTTTATACCGGGCGCGGATATTGGCCGTTGGCGTCCAGGTCGGATTGGCGCGCTTGTCCGACACGGTGGTCACCATCGTTGGCGTCAGCGTGTCGCCGCCCAGCTGACCGATGCCAATCGGGTAAACCGTTACTTCGTTTTTGCCCGGCGGATAGTAGTACAGGCGCAGCTCGGCAAGGTTAATCACAATCCCCTCGCGCGGCGCGTCCGGGAGCAGCGTTTGCAGCGGAATGGTCAACACGCTGCCCGCGCGGGGAACGTAGGGGTCAACGCCGGGGTTAGCCTGCAACAGCGCCAGGAAACCGACGTTATATTTTTTGGCAATCGCTTCCAGAGAGCCGCCGTTGTCTTCCACCACGTGGAAGCGGTTTTCACCCACCAGACGGCTGCCGGCAGGGGGAAGGGGCCAGGTGTTCGCCCGGGCGGGAAGCGCCAGCGCCACCGTGGCCGCAAGGGCAAACAGCGCGATCCAGCGGGTAAAACGCGAAGAGGTCATCATCACCATAATCCATATAAATGATAAGGTTATTGTTATTTAACCGGTTAGCGATAATTATGGTGAATGGTTGTGTCGGGAAATCCAGGCGGATTGCAAGAGTTTGTAAATTGTTTCCCCGGCAGCAAGGATACTGCCGGGGAGAGGGGGTTACGCGACGGCGTTCTCTTCAAGCTGGCGCATAAAGTTACGCACCCACTCCATGCGGGTTTTGCGCTCGGTCAGCTCCTGGGTGAACTTAAGCCGCGTCGGCCCGTCCAGACGGTAGTGCTGCGGCTGCTTTTGCAGCAGGCCAATCAGCCACATCGGGTCGACGTGATTCTTCTCGGTAAACTCAACCATGCCGCCTTTTTCGTTACTTTCAAGCTTGCGGATCCCCAGCTTCTGCGCCTGCTGGCGCAGTCGGGCGATATCGAGCAGGTTTCGCGCCGCGTCCGGCAGCAGGCCAAAGCGGTCGATCAGCTCCACTTTGATCTCTTCCAGCTCGTTCTCGCTTTTCGCGCTGGCGATGCGCTTGTAGAACGACAGGCGGGTGTTCACGTCCGGGATAAAATCGTCCGGCAGCAGGGACGGCATACGCAGTTCGACCTCGGTCTGCTGGCTGCTTAAATCTTCCAGCGACGGCTCACGTCCGGCCTTTAGCGCGTCCACGGCGTTCTCCAGCAGCTCCATGTACAGCGAGAAGCCGATGGTTTCCATCGAGCCGCTCTGGTCTTCGCCGAGCAGCTCACCGGCGCCGCGGATCTCCAGATCGTGGGTTGCCAGCGCAAAGCCCGCGCCCAGATCTTCCAGCGAGGCAATCGCCTCCAGACGTTTTTGCGCGTCGGTGGTCATGGCCTTCGGATGCGGGGTCAGCAGCCAGGCGTAGGCCTGATGGTGTGAACGCCCGACGCGCCCGCGCAGCTGGTGAAGCTGCGCCAGGCCGAAGTGATCCGCCCGTTCGATGATAATGGTGTTCGCGGTGGGGATGTCGATCCCGGTTTCGATGATGGTGGTACACACCAGCACGTTAAAGCGCTGGTGGTGGAAATCATTCATCACCCGCTCCAGCTCGCGCTCGCGCATCTGCCCGTGGCCGATGGCGATACGCGCCTCCGGCACCAGCTCCGCCAGCCTGTCCGCCGCTTTCTGGATGTTTTCAACGTCGTTATAGAGATAGTAAACCTGCCCGCCGCGCAACACTTCACGCAGAATCGCCTCGCGCACCACCAGGTTATCGTACTCCCGCACGAAGGTTTTCACCGCCAGACGGCGCGCCGGAGGGGTGGCAATAATCGACAGGTCGCGCATGCCGCTCATCGCCATGTTGAGCGTGCGCGGGATTGGGGTGGCGGTCAGGGTCAGAATATCGACGTCCGAGCGCATCGCCTTGATACGCTCTTTATGACGCACGCCGAAGCGGTGCTCTTCATCGACGATCAGCAGGCCGAGGTCTTTCCACTTCACGTCGCTTTGCAGCAGCTTGTGGGTGCCGATCAGGATATCGATCTTGCCCTCGCTCGCCTGCTCCAGAATTTGCGTCTGCTCTTTGGCACTGCGAAAACGCGACAGCATCTCGACGCGCACCGGCCAGTTGGCGAAGCGGTCGCGGAAGTTATCATAGTGCTGCTGGGCGAGCAGGGTGGTCGGCACCAGCACCGCCACCTGCTTGTTGTTCTCGACGGCGAGGAAGGCGGCGCGCATCGCCACTTCGGTTTTACCGAAGCCCACGTCACCGCACACCAGCCTGTCCATCGCCAGCGGCTGGCACATGTCACTTAATACCGCGTTGATGGCCTGGGCCTGATCCGGCGTGGTTTCAAACGGGAAGCTGTCGCAGAACAGCTGATACTGCTCTTTATCGTGCTTAAAGGCGTAGCCTTTTTTCGCCGCGCGCTGGGCGTAAATATCCAGCAGCTCGGCCGCCACATCGCGCACTTTCTCCGCCGCTTTCTGGCGCGCGCGCGACCAGGCGTCGCTGCCCAGCTTGTGCAGCGGCGCGTTCTCTTCCGCGCCCCCGGCGTAGCGGCTGATGAGATGCAGCGACGATACCGGTACGTAAAGCTTGGCGTCGTTGGCGTAGGACAGCATCAGGTATTCGGCCTTAATGCCGCCCGCTTCGAGGGTGGTCATCCCCTGATAGCGCCCGACCCCGTGCTCAAGGTGCACAATCGGCTGGCCCGGATGCAGCTCGGCCAGGTTGCGGATCAGCGTATCCGGGTTGATGGTGCGGCGGCTGTCCTGACGACGACGCGCGACGCGCTCGCCCAGCAGGTCGCTTTCACAAACCAGCGCCAGGTTGTTAATCGTATCGATAAAGCCATGTTCGGCTGCGCCGATCATCAGGTAGCGCCCGCTACCGCTGGCTTCGCTCAGACGCAAAATGCGCTTTGGTGCCACCTTAATGCGCCCGAGCAGCTCGCCCAGCGCTTCACGGCGGCCTTCGCTCTCGACGGAGAAAATCACCGGTCCGGTAAAGGATTCGAGGAACTTGCGCAGGTTATCCAGCGGCGATTTCTGCTGCGCCTGAACCGACAGATCCGGCAGCGTCTTAAACGCGAGGTTGGTATTGGCGGCCTTGTCGGCAAGGGTATCGGTTTTGAGCTGAATGCGCGGCCAGCGCTTCAGCTCGCTGTTAAGCTCGTCGGTGCGCAGCCACAGCTGTTCGGGCGGCAGCAGAGGGCGCATCGGATCCACGCCGCGATTTTCATAGCGCGCGCGGGTTTCGCTCTCGAAACGGCTGGCGCTGGCGTCGATATCCCCGGTGTTCACAACCAGCGTATTGGCCGGGAAATAGCTAAACAGCGCGGGCAGCGGCTCGTTAAAGAACAGCGGCTGCCAGTATTCGATCCCGGCAGGCAGGGTGCCTTTACTGACCTGCTGGTAAATGTGTTCGGCATCGCGCTTCACGTCGAACTTATCGCGCCACTGGCTGCGGAACAGCTCGATGGCGGTTTTGTCCGTCGGAAATTCATGGGCAGGCAGCAGGTTGATGGAGTCAACCTCTTCCAGGGTGCGCTGGGAATCCGGGTCGAACACGCGCAGGCTGTCGATCTCATCATCGAAGAAATCCAGACGATACGGCTGCTCGCTGCCCATCGGATAGAGGTCGAGCAGCGCGCCGCGCGTGGCGTACTCGCCGTGCTCCATCACCTGATCCACGTGACGATACCCGGCGCTGTCGAGCTGCGCGCGCAGGGCGTCGCGGGACAGGCGCTGGCCCTTTTTCATCACCAGCGCATGACCGTGCAGATAGCTGTGCGGGCAGACGCGCTGCATCAGGGTATTCACCGGCACGATCAGCACGCCGCGCTGCATGGTCGGCAGCTGATAGAGCGTGGACAGGCGCGAGGAGATAATTTCCTGATGCGGCGAGAAGCTGTCGTAGGGCAGGGTTTCCCAGTCCGCCAGGCTGAACACCAGGCTGTCGGTAAACTGGCGAATTTCATCGTGCAGGCGCAGGGCGTTTTGCATATCCTGGGCAACCAGTACCACCGGGCCAGGGTGTCGCTCTGCGATATCGGCCACCAGCGTGGCGCACGCCGCGCCCGTGAGTTCACCCAGCTGGCGCTGGTCGCCCGCTTTGCCGGGCAGGGAATAACGGTAGTGTTCAGGCATGGCTTAGTCAGAGTCTCTTAATCGGTATACCCAGTATTGGGGCATATCACTGATACGCAATGTCTTTATTATCCGCGATCGTTTTGTATTAGCAAATCGTAACCGCACGGAGGGGAAACTCGCCCTGTAAAGGGCGAGCTAAATCTTAGCGCGAGGCCTGAGCGGCGGGCAGGCGAGCGGGCGGGGAGAAGAACAGATCGCCAAACAGGGCGGTGGAGACCTTGCGTACGCCCAGCCCGAACAGCGTGCAGAGCAGCAGGCTGGCAAACGGGTAAACGAGGATAAGCACAAGCTCGGCCCAGACCGGCCAGTAGGCGGCATTCATTTCGCCAATTAGGAACAGGCTAAAGGCCTCGATTAAAATTCGGTGGGTAGTGTAAATGGCGATGGTGTTAGAGCCAATCACGTTCAGCAGGTTATCGGCGCTCAGCGAGTAGCGCTGCTCAACGCTGTAAAAGAGCTTCATGATCAGCAAAATCGACAGCAGCGAGAGCAGCAGCGGCACGTTGGCAAACCACAGCACCACCGACACCGCGCCAAAAGCGGCAATCGCCAGCCAGCGGCGGCGCAGCACCATTCCCTTCATCCACGCCATCAGCTCTGCGCCGTACCAGGCGCCGAGGCTGTAGTAAATCATGTTGCGCACCACGCTGTTCATGCCCCACCAGGGCAGCGGCAGGAAGTTAATGGCGACGCTCGCCAGCGCAAGCAGCCCCAGCACCGGCAGCTTCCAGCGGCTCAGCAGTTTGCACAGCGTGAAGTAAACCACCAGCGCGTACAGATACCAGAGGCTGGTGCTGGCGGTGAGCATACCCAGAATAAAGTGCGGCACCGAATCGGCGTACGCCGCGTTCGACGAGGTGGCAAGCTCGCGGTCGGGAGCCAGCCAGACATTCAGGTGGCTCAACGCCTGCCATTGCAGCACGCCCCACAGCGCCAGCACCCAGACAATGCTCCAGATACGTTTATCCAGGCTGGTGCGCCAGTCCACTTCGTCGATGTAGCGGCGGATCAAATAGCCCGAGATAAAGAAAAATACCGGCATCCGAAACGGCGCGAGGTAGAGATTAAAATAGACCCAGCATTTGGCGAGAAGGCCGGAAAGCGGGTGCTGAAGCCCGGTCAGGTGCGGATAAAAGGTGATAACCGAATGATAAATCACCACCAGACAGATGCATAATCCCTTTATCTGGTTAATCCATAATGCTTTTTGTTTCATCGGAAGCCGATACCTGTTTTGCCATAAACGAACCTGCGATCCTGATCGAAGGGGACGGCGATGTAATGGGTAAGAGTCTGTATCAGGACGATTTTCAGAAAAGGTGGAGGCCGCCGCAGAGAGCATCGGCAAGTAGCATCCTGATTTATCTGAATTTTTCGGAAAAATGATTACCAAAGCTTACGGTTTCAGTCATTTACGCTTAGCGGATTCGCTTATATACTCGTGGGTCTGCTATCAGCAAACAGACGGATTTCATGTATCAACCTGTCGCACTTTTCATAGGCTTACGTTACATGCGTGGGCGCGCCGCGGACCGCTTCGGTCGCTTTGTCTCCTGGCTTTCGACTATTGGCATTACGCTTGGCGTGATGGCACTGGTGACGGTTCTTTCCGTGATGAACGGCTTCGAGCGCGAGCTGCAAAACAACATCCTGGGGCTGATGCCGCAGGCCGTCCTTTCCTCGTCTAACGGCTCCGTTAACCCGCAGCAGCTGCCCGAAAGCGCCGCGAAGTTACAGGGCGTCACGCGCGTTGCGCCGTTAACCACCGGTGACGTGGTGCTGCAAAGCGCCCGCAGCGTGGCGGTGGGCGTCATGCTGGGTATCGACCCGGCGCAAAACGATCCGCTGACGCCTTATCTGGTGAACGTTAAACAGACCGATCTGGCACCGGGCCAGTACAACGTGATCCTCGGCGAACAGCTTGCCGGGCAGCTTGGCGTCAACCGTGGCGACCAGCTGCGCGTGATGGTGCCTTCCGCCAGCCAGTTTACCCCGATGGGGCGTCTGCCGAGCCAGCGCCTGTTCAACGTGATCGGCACCTTTGCCGCGAACAGCGAAGTCGACGGCTATCAGATGCTGGTGAACATTCAGGACGCCTCGCGCCTGATGCGCTATCCGGCGGGCAATATCACCGGCTGGCGTCTGTGGCTCGACGCGCCGCTGAAGGTGGACACCCTCAGCCAGCAAAAACTTCCCGAAGGCACAAAATGGCAGGACTGGCGCGACCGTAAAGGCGAGCTGTTCCAGGCCGTGCGCATGGAAAAGAACATGATGGGGCTGCTGCTGAGCCTGATCGTGGCGGTCGCCGCTTTCAACATCATCACCTCGCTGGGGCTGATGGTGATGGAGAAGCAGGGCGAAGTGGCCATTCTGCAAACCCAGGGGCTGACGCCGCGCCAGATCATGGCGGTGTTTATGGTCCAGGGGGCCAGCGCCGGGATCATCGGTGCGCTGCTGGGCGCGGTACTAGGCGCGCTGCTTGCCAGCCAGTTAAACAATTTAATGCCGATTATCGGGGCACTGCTTGACGGCGCGGCGCTGCCGGTCGCTATCGAACCGCTCCAGGTGATTGGTATTGCGCTGGCCGCGATGGCCATTGCGCTGCTTTCTACGCTTTATCCTTCCTGGCGCGCTGCCGCCACTCAACCCGCTGAGGCTTTACGTTATGAATAAGATCCTGTTGCAATGCGACAACCTGTCCAAACGCTATCAGGAAGGCTCGGTGCAGACTGACGTGCTGCACAATGTCAGCTTTAGCGTGGGTGAAGGCGAGATGATGGCGATTGTCGGCAGCTCCGGCTCCGGTAAAAGTACCCTGCTGCACCTGCTGGGCGGGCTGGATACGCCGAGCGAAGGGGATGTGATTTTTTCCGGTCAGCCGTTAAGCAAAATGTCCTCGACGGCAAAAGCCGAGCTGCGTAACCGCGAGCTGGGCTTTATCTACCAGTTCCACCACCTGCTGCCGGATTTCACGGCGCTGGAAAACGTCGCCATGCCGCTGCTGATTGGCAAAAAGAAACCGGCGGAAATTAACGCCCGTGCGGAGGCGATGCTGAAAGCGGTGGGTCTCGGGCATCGCGGCAGCCACCGTCCGTCCGAACTGTCCGGCGGCGAGCGCCAGCGCGTGGCGATCGCCCGTGCGCTGGTGAATAACCCGCGTCTGGTGCTGGCGGATGAACCCACCGGTAACCTCGATGCGCGCAACGCCGACAGCATCTTCCAGCTTCTTGGCGAGCTGAATGCCTCACAGGGCACGGCATTCCTGGTGGTGACGCACGATCTGCAACTGGCAAAACGCATGGGACGCCAGCTTGAGATGCGCGATGGTCATCTCAACGCCGAGCTGACGCTGATGGGAGCGGAGTAATGGCTTCACCGTTATCGTTACTCATTGGTTTACGCTTTAGCCGGGGCCGTCGCCGCAGCGGCATGGTCTCGCTCATCTCGGTTATCTCCACCGTGGGGATCGCGCTGGGCGTGGCGGTGCTGATTGTGGGCTTAAGCGCCATGAACGGCTTTGAGCGCGAGCTGAATAACCGCATTCTGGCGGTGGTGCCGCACGGCGAAATCGAGCCGGTGAATCAGCCGTGGACGAACTGGAACGACGCGCTCAATAAAGTGGAAAAGGTGCCGGGCATTGCCGCCGCCGCACCGTATATCAACTTTACCGGGCTGGTGGAGAGCGGGGTGAACCTGCGCGCCATTCAGGTGAAAGGAGTCGATCCGCAGCAGGAATCGCGCCTGAGCGCCCTGCCGAAATACGTGCAGAACGGCGCGTGGGAGAGCTTTAAGCCCGGCGAGCAGCAAATCATTATCGGCAAAGGGGTCGCGGATGCGCTGAAGGTGAAGCAGGGCGACTGGGTGTCGATCATGATCCCGAACGCCAGCGCTGACCACAAATTGCAGCAGCCGAAACGCGTGCGTCTGCACGTCACCGGCATACTCCAGCTGAGCGGCCAGCTCGATCACAGCTTCGCAATGGTGCCGCTGGACGACGCGCGTCAGTATCTCGACATGGGCGAGAGCGTGACGGGCATCGCCATCAAGGTCAACGACGTTTTCAACGCCAACAAGCTGGTGCGTGACGCGGGCAGCGTGACCAACAACTATGTCTACATCAAGAGCTGGATTGGCACCTACGGCTATATGTACCGCGACATTCAGATGATCCGCGCGATTATGTATCTGGCGATGGTGCTGGTGATTGGCGTCGCCTGTTTCAATATCGTGTCGACGCTTGTGATGGCGGTAAAAGACAAGAGCGGCGACATCGCCGTGCTGCGCACCCTCGGGGCTAAAGACGGTCTTATTCGCGCCATCTTCGTCTGGTACGGTCTGCTGGCCGGGCTGTTTGGCAGCCTGTGCGGCGTAGTGATAGGCGTGGTGGTGTCGCTCCAGCTGACGCCAATTATTAACGGAATTGAAAAGCTCATCGGCCATCAGTTCCTGTCGGGTGATATCTATTTTATTGACTTCCTGCCGTCTGAACTGCACTGGCTGGACGTTATTTATGTGCTGGTTACAGCACTTTTACTGAGTCTGCTGGCAAGCTGGTATCCGGCGCGTCGCGCAAGCCGAATCGATCCGGCGAGGGTACTAAGTGGCCAGTAATTACGTCACGATCTAGCGGCTTTCGGGCCGCCAGGTCGAAAGAGGAATGCGTTATGTATTATGGATTTGATATTGGCGGCACCAAAATTGCGCTCGGCGTATTTGATGAAAATCTCAAATTGCAGTGGGAAACCCGCGTTCCCACGCCGTGCGACGGCTACGACGAATTTTTAGCGGCCATTGCCGCGCTGGTGGCGCAGGCCGATGCGCGCTTTGGCGTTAAGGGCACGGTAGGGATCGGCATTCCGGGGATGCCCGAAACCGACGACGGCACGCTGTACGCCGCCAACGTGCCCGCCGCCAGCGGGAAACCGCTGCGCGCCGACCTTTCTGCTCTCCTTGAACGCGACGTGCGTTTAGACAACGACGCCAACTGTTTTGCCCTCTCCGAAGCCTGGGACGATGAATTTCGCCAGTATCCACTGGTGATGGGGCTGATCCTCGGCACGGGCGTTGGCGGGGGGATTGTGGTTAACGGCAAGCCGATTACCGGGCGCAGCTATATTACCGGCGAGTTCGGCCACATCCGTCTGCCGGTTGATGCCCTTGAGGTTGTCGGGCGTGATTTTCCCCTGACGCGCTGCGGCTGCGGCCAGCACGGCTGTATCGAAAACTACCTCTCCGGCCGCGGGTTTGCGTGGCTATACGAACACTTCTATCATCAGAAACTTGAGGCCCCGCAGATCATTACGCTGTGGGAGCAGGGCGATAAACAGGCGCGAGAGCACGTTACGCGTTACCTGGATTTGCTGGCGGTGTGTCTGGGGAATATCCTGACTATCGTTGACCCCGATTTGCTGGTGATAGGGGGCGGATTATCAAACTTTACTGCGATTACGGAACAGCTGTCCGGGCGTTTGCCCCGACATTTATTGCCGGTCGCCCGCGTGCCGCGCATTGAACGCGCGCGTCACGGGGACGCAGGAGGAATGCGCGGAGCCGCCTTCCTTCATCTTACCGATTAGTCTACGAGGTTCTTATGCTGTCGCGTCGCCAGGGTCGACTCAGCCGTTTTCGTAAAAACAAACGCCGTTTGCGCGAGCGGTTGCGCCAGCGGATCTTTTTCAGAGACAGAATCATGCCAGAAGCGATGGATAAACCCAGAGTAGTGGTACTGACCGGGGCGGGGATCTCCGCCGAGTCCGGCATTCGTACCTTCCGTGCCGCAGACGGCCTGTGGGAGGAGCACCGCGTCGAAGACGTGGCGACGCCGGAAGGCTTCGCCCGCGACCCCGAACTGGTGCAGGAATTCTATAACGCCCGCCGCAGACAGCTTCAGCAGCCGGAGGTCGCACCCAATGCGGCCCATCTGGCGCTGGCGCGGCTTGAAGAGGCGCTGGGGGATCGTTTTATGCTGGTCACCCAGAACATCGACAACCTGCACGAACGCGCCGGGAACCACAACGTTCTTCACATGCACGGCGAGCTGTTAAAAGTGCGCTGCGCCACAAGCGGCCAGGTGCTGGACTGGACGGACGACGTGCAGCCGGACGATCGCTGTCACTGCTGCCAGTTCCCGTCCCGACTGCGCCCGCACGTGGTGTGGTTTGGTGAAATGCCGCTCGGCATGGACCATATCTACAGCGCGCTGGCGATGGCGGACGTGTTTATCGCCATCGGCACGTCGGGCCATGTTTACCCCGCAGCAGGGTTTGTACACGAAGCGCGGCTGCACGGGGCGCACACGGTTGAGCTAAACCTTGAGCCGAGCCAGGTGGGCAGCGAATTTGAAGAGAAGCATTACGGGCTGGCGAGCGAAGTGGTGCCGGAGTTTGTGGACAAGCTGCTGAAAGGGCTGTAGTGCGGTGACATGCCGGGTGGCGCTGCGCTTACCCGGCCTACGTATTGTTACAGCGATTCGATTGTAAACAGAGACATAAATCTTACAGCGGCACCCTGGTCCGGCTGTAAATCGCCGAAGCGTTTCCGTAATGCCGGGGCGAGG